>NZ_FZMP01000148.1 GCF_900196725.1 Candidatus Methanoperedens nitratireducens
AAAATTCCTATTTGAGGTTGTTCTGCTGTCTTGTTTGACAATGTCTCCCGACATGCTTTATAAACCTGAGTAGCTACGTTTTTCTTTAAAAGTTCGAATAAAGAGGGATTGTAGAGTCCTGAAATTATTTTCTTATTTTGTAGAGAAAAAGCGATGCAATTTTATATTAAACAGTAATTACATAAATGCTATTCAATGACTGATCCAGAAAAAACCCAATCCATAATACAGACTTATAAGAATGATCCTGAAAGCGTATACAACACATGGTTCATCAATAATGAAGCAAGGCTAAAAGCCTTTGGAGCAATACGAAGAGGAGTTGAACAGGTCATAAAGGATATTAAAGAAGATGTTTTCCCTAACGATTTTAAGGGTTCCTCCCTTGAAGTAGTCCTGAATGCCATTACGGAACAAAAACAAGTTTTTGAAGGAGCTGCACACCCATTCTACTGGAAACCAAAACTCAGGATCCCTGATATTTATGAAAACGATGCAAATAAAATCCTTTTTGGCCAATTCCTGGAATCATGCCTTAAAACAAAAGAAGAACAGATCATTAAAGAGATAATTAAATTATCCCATCAAAATATTAAGGGGTTAGGCCCTTCAGCAGCAAACATCCTGTATTTTATCCATCCAACAATTATTCCGCCGTTTAACACAGCCATAGTGAAGGGATTTAATATATTATTTAAAGACCAGAAAAAACTGGGTTCCTGGTATGGTTATTTGGAAATGAGGGACACGATCCTGCAAGTAAATGATCAGTTTAAGAATTTATTATCTAAGGATTTGGGAGCAATCACAGGATTGCTTTTTGAAATCGGTATGGAAAGAATTGTTGTGGATGATAATTTTCAGATTGTAAATGAAGACGGAAAGAAGAGAGAAAGACTAATCCAGAAAAGACATCAAGATGTACAGATTGAGGTAGAAGAAGAGCATACACATACAAACATCCAATATTTATTGATGAAGATCGGGAAATCCCTTGGCTATGATGTTGTGGTAGCCTCTAATGATAGGGCGAAATCATATAACAATGAAAGCTTTTCATTTATTTCTTTACCTGAACTCCCAGAACTAAAAGTCGGAAACGAAGTAAAGAAAACTATAGCTCTGATCGATGTGATCTGGTTTGAAAAAGGAACAACTAAATTTGTGAGCGCCTACGAAGTAGAGAAAAGCACATCGATATATTCTGGCATCCTGCGACTTACCGATTTAGCGCTCACACTTTCTAAATCTGAAAAAGTATCGCTCTATCTTGTTGCACCTGATCAAAGAGAAAAGGAAATAATCGCCCAGTTGAAAAGACCTGCTCTCATGACGCAGAACGGTATTAAAATAGCATATATTTTATTTTCCGAACTCTGCGCGCATTGTGATTCTATCTGCAAACTCGGTGAGGATCATACCATCATGGATAAGGTCGCAAAATCATTGAAATGAAATCTGCTTGTTGATGGGCTCCATCTGTTCACAATGACTCTCGCCGATTGTGCTGGTATTTCCCACAGCAACTTTCTCATTTCCCATCCGGGCTAACGCGACAGCGGCTCCGAACACCATAATTGCCGCCAGGATTCCAGTGATCAATACAATATTCCTGTTCATATTTCTCATCCTCTTGTAAAATATGATATTGCTAAAACTACTATAACCATCAATACAATGTGCAGCAACATATCTTTTTGTGCCGCCGCCGCAGCATCCTGCGCTGTTTTTTTGTTCTTTTTCAGCAGGATTTTTTACAGTGCCTGTTTGTTCTTGTTTTGTATCTTTATCCGTTTCATTCGGTTTACTTGATCTGCAGCAGTCCATTTTTTTTCTCTCCTTTATGAATATTTATATTAATCTGATATATACAGTCTTTATTAAAGGTCATTTTGCTTTAAATTTGAAAGATTTTACGATGGATTTGTTTATATTTTTAGGCATCAAAGTATATCTTCATATAACTCAATTTCAAATCATATTATGAATGAAGGTAATAATAGAGTAAATATTAAAGTCGGATTAAATGTCGGGGTAGTTTTAAAGCATGACCAAAGGAGTGGAAAAATAACCCGGGGCATTGTTAAGAGAATTTTGACTAATTCTTCCCACCACCCGCATGGAATAAAGGTTGAACTGGAAAATGGGCAGGTTGGAAGAGTGAAGGAAATTCATTTCGGGAAAACAATTCGAAATTCAAGAAATTGAGATTTGAGAAAACTATAACTAAAATCAAGCCTATTTGAATATGGGTGAGTTATTTTGAAAGATATAATTGAAATAATTAAAACAAGACGATGTGTACGTGAATATAATGAAGATGTTGTATCAGATGAGGATGTACAATTCCTGATTGAATGCGCAAGATATGCTCCAACAGGCTTTAATATGCAGCCATGGAGCTTTTTAGTGATTAGAAACAAAGACCTGTTACATAAGTTATCTGAAAGCGGTAAGAAGTCAATGATTCCGATTCTTGAACCAATGAAAAACAGTTCCAGGAAAGCTTCTGATTTTCTTGTTTTCCTCAAAACAAAGGGAACAAACATGCTCTATGGTGCTCCTGTGCTTGTTATAATACTGGGAAATAAAAACTCGCCCACAGTTGATTTCGATTGTGCGATGGCAGCTCAGAACATGATGCTGGCTGCTCATTCAAAAGGTATCGGAAGTTGCTGGATTGGAGGTTTACTTCCGGCTTTCATGGATGAAAAATTATTAAAAGAACTTGGCGCACCTGATGGCTATAAAGCAGTTGCTCCATTGATATTCGGATACCCCGGTGGTAGAACCGAAATGCCTGAGAAAAATGAGCCGGGTGTGAAATGGTTAAGGTAGCTTGTGAACTACCACCCTACAAGTAGGATGGCTTCCTGTTTCATTATGTCTCCCTTGAGACCACTCTTACAGGCTTCAATTCCCGTAGTTCCTACGGTACATCTATCCAATACTACATTTGCCGCATTCGTATCCCTATTTTCAACATTTCCACATTGATTGCATCGGAATACTCTATCCCTCAATGTTAATTTCTGTTTGTTTCCACAAACATGACAGGTCTGGGATGTTCCTGCGGCAATACAAAGCTTAACCTGCTTTCCAGCTTCTTCCGCTTTGAAAGCTGTTAAACTCTGTAACTGATACCATCCTGCATCCATGATGGATTTAGCAAGATGATGATTCTTAATCATATTTTGTATCTGCAAATCCTCAAATGCAATCAGGTCAAAACGATTGACCAGGATTCGTGCAGTCTTATGAGCAAAATCCTTTCTTTGATTTCTTATTTTCTGGTGAACCTTAGCAACAACGGATCTCTGGTCTTTCCGATTATTTGAACGGAGCTTTTTTTTTGATAGTCGTCTCTGTTCCTTTGCAAGTTTGTTTTCTGATTTCCTGAAAAACTTTGGCGGTTTGACCATTTCACCGTTATTCAATGCAAGCAAATCGGTCAGACCAACATCAATACCAATCATGGTTTCAATGTGTTTCTGGATAGGTTTTTCAATTTCACATGAAAAGGAAACATACCATTGATCAACATCTCTCTTGATCGTACATGTCTTGATTTTGCCTTCAATTTCACGATGCAATATGATTTTCAAACTACCTATTTTCGAGAGGTTGAGTTTTCCATCTTCGATTGAAATTGAAAACCCCGATTGGGGATATGTGAAGGAATCATATCTATTTCGCCCTTTGAGCCGAGGATACCCGAATCCATTGAAGAAATTCTCCATGCTTCTTTGAACCCTTTTTATCACATCTTGAAGTACCTGAGAATATACATCTTTCTGAAATGATGTTTTTGTAGCTGTCAATTCTCTTTTTTGTTCGTAATAGTTAATCCATTCCGGTTTTCCCCAGGGGAATACATCGAATTGCTTTTTCAATCTGTTAAGCTCATATTGTCGTTTTCGTTCTGCAAGAGAATCATTGTAAAGATGTCTGCATGTGGAAAGTGTCCTATTCAGTATTACTTCTTGCTTTTTAGTAGGATATATTCTGAATTTGAATGATTTTCTCATGCTATCTTAACAATCTATATATGGTTGTGATACTATACATTCGTTATGCCTATCCCTTAAAATGCTATCTTAACAATACTTTTTTCGGGATAGGTATTACA
>NZ_FZMP01000151.1 GCF_900196725.1 Candidatus Methanoperedens nitratireducens
GAACACAGAGACGTGTTTAAAAAATCTGTCGAGTAGAACTCATAGCCCACCTTTTGTTGAGGTAATAGCCCCAAGGTTACTATGAGCCCCCTCACAGAACCGGACGTGAAGATTTCCCTCATCCGGCTCTTCAGAAGTACATCCTCATTTGTTCAGGTTGTGAAGTGAATGATATATCTTCGGTTTCGGAATAGGATTAAACTGGATGAAATTATGAAACTGATCCCAGTTGTAACTTTTCCTCTGGCTGCGTCTGTTTATCCACTTAAAGGCAAGTTTCACGGTATGATCGTAGAAGTTCCGCAGCAATCTAAAGTTACCGCTCATTCCATAATATTGGTAATGACCAAGCAATTTTATACCCAGCAACTTCCATAATTCTTTCAGTTCGATACGATTTCGGATACTCTTCAACCATAGATTCGTATCTTTCATCTTTTGTGTGAACTTCTTGCGTGAAGTCTTTCGCCCAAGCTTGAATTTGTCTCTTCGGGTTTTGTCGCAGAAATGCGTAAAACCCAGAAAGTCAAAGGTTTCACATTTGAAGCCATATTTCTTAGCTCTCTGGCATGTATATCGTCCGAATTCAATGATCTTACTCTTTTCTTCAGATATTGTAAGTCCGAATTTACTCATTCGTTGCCTTAGAGCAATTCCAAATATTCTTGCTTCTTTCTCGTTTTCAAAACAGACGACAAAGTCATCAGCATAGCGTACGAGTTGTGCAAAACCGTTAAGCTGTGGAATCACTTCAGTCTCAAACCATGAGTCCAGCACATAGTGAAGGTATACATTGGCAAGAACCGGACTCAATATACCTCCTTGTGGTGTACCTTGATCCGTCTCGAAGTAGATCCCTTCTTCCATTATGCCAGATTTCAAGAAACGGCTGATCAACTGCAGGAGATTGGAATCCACAATTCTCTGTCTCAGGAATTCCATCAAGCATTTGTGATTTACTGTGTCAAAGAACTTAGAGATGTCCATGCCCACAATAAAATTGACCGGATAGTTCATGATGATCTTATCTATCTGTTTAAGTGCATCGTGACAGTTCCGATTGGGACGAAAACCGTAAGACGTGTCTATGAAATCCGGTTCAAAGATCGCTTCAAGAATCTTCTTTATCGCCATCTGGACTATCTTGTCCTCGACAGCCGGGATTCCGAGCGGTCTTTTATCACCATTTGGCTTTGGGATATATACACGTTTGACCGGTTTTGGCTTGTACTGTTTTGCTTTAAGTCTCGCTACAAGATATGCAGCATTCTTATCCAGTTGTTCCTCGTATTCATTTACTGTTACTCCGTCAATACCAGGAGATTTATTTCTCTTTAACTCCCTGAAACATTCTTTTAGGAATTCCTCTGTAAGCAGGTGCATTAATGACGTAAACTTACATTTCGGAACTTCCCTTGCTTTTAAAGCTATAATTTGTATAGCTTTTGAGTCTTAGACATCAGTTTTGTTGTCATCTAT
>NZ_FZMP01000152.1 GCF_900196725.1 Candidatus Methanoperedens nitratireducens
AAGAAACTGATCCCAGTTGTAGCTTTTCCTCTGGCTTCGTCTGTTTATCCACTTGAAGACAGTTCTCACGGTATTATGATAGAAGTTCTTTAGGCATCTAAAGTTGCCGCTCATTCCATAATATTGGTAATGTCCGAGCAACTTACTTCCCAACAACTTCCACCATTCTTTCAGTTCAGCACGATTTCGGATATGCTTTAACCATACGTTCATATCTTTCATCTTGTTTGTATACTTCTTGCGTGATGTCTTTCGCCCAAGCTTGAATTTGCCTCTTCGAGTCTTATCACAAAAATGTGTAAAGCCCAGAAAGTCAAAGGTTTCACAAGTAAAGCCGTATTTCTTTGCCTTCTGACACGTACATCGTCCGAACTCAATGATCTTACTCTTTTCTTCAGATATTGTAAGCCCGAACTTACTCATTCGCTGCCTTAGTGCAACTCCAAAAATCCTGGCTTCTTTCTCGTTTTCGAAACAGACAACGAAGTCGTCCGCATATCTCACGAGTACGGCAAAACCATTAAGCTGAGGAATCACTTCAGACTGAAACCATGCGTCTAGCACATAGTGAAGGTATACATTGGCAAGAACTGGGCTCAGTACGCCACCTTGTGGCGTTCCTTGTTCCGTTTCAAAGTATATCCCTTCTTCCATTATGCCAGACTTTAAGAAACGGCTAATCAACCGTAACAGGTTTGTATCCACAATTCTATTTTTCAGAAATTCCATCAAATATTTGTGGTTTACTGTGTCAAAGAACTTCGATATGTCCATGTCCACAATAAAGTTAACCGGGTATTTCATGATGATCTTGTCTATCTGTTTTAGAGCATCATGACAGCCCCGATTTGGACGAAAACCGTAGGACATATCCATAAAATCCTGTTCAAATATCGCTTCGAAAATCTTCTTTATTGCCATCTGGACGATTTTGTCCTCAACAACAGGGATTCCGAGTGGTCTTTTATCGCCGTTTGGCTTTGGGATATAGACACGTTTGACCGGTTTTGGTTTGTACTGTTTTGCTTTAAGTTTTGCTACGAGATCGGCTATGTTTTCATCTAATTGTTCTTCATATTCATTTACTGTTATTCCGTCAATACCGGGAGATTTGTTTTTCTTTAGCTCCATGAAACATTCTTTTAGAAAATCCTCTGCAAGTAAATGTGCTAATGACGTAAACTTACATTTCGGATCTTCTTTTGCTTTTAAAGCTATAACCTGTATCGCTTTTTGAGTCTTAGACGTTAGTTTTGTTGCCATCTTATTTTCACCTCTGAGTGTGTTAGATGTGACCCTAATGTCACTCGTACTTCTGTCAGTCCCTTCCCTCCACAGGAATTACCCTGCTTCAACAGTACTACGAACTGATCCGACTCCCGGAATGCTGTTTGCAATATCTTACCGTTTATAGGCTTAATATCGCATACTCCCCCTTTTTTTTGGGAGAGCATCCTGGGTCTCCCGAGTTCCCATATTCACCGTTTGATACCATGCTGCGGTCTTAGACCCCGTTGGATTCACAGCACCTTGCCGTTCGCAGCTCTCTGCTATATTCCAAGACCGGAGATGCTTAATTTCGGTGATGTGATTGCTGCCTTCCGTTACACAGAGAACGTCGGCTTCCAAGATCAACAGAATTTCGGGGCTTATAACCTTCACATCCATTATATTGCGGCCTGGTATCCCTTCCCCCCAGCTTCACATTCGGTCTGTTACCAGACAGGGTGTGGGGTTCAGTTCTGAGGTGGCGGCTAGCCTTTCCTCATGCTGGATTTGCACCAGCTGGCGACTACGAACTTTGCTCGGCGCGCCCGCGTTATCCGCGCAATCAGCGTTCCATCTCACGATTTTTCTCTTCTCCAGTGCCATGCCGGCAAAAGTGCGTTGAATGTGAGCATAACCGGAAGGAACGGCGCCGCCTTTAGAGGAGAGAGGGGCATGTTATTTTCGGCGCAAGTTATTTTATGGTGATGCCTTACTCATTGAAGATGTGGGGATATCCAGCCTCCTTTTATAGGGAAATGCTCCTTGTTTTCCATTCATAAGTTAAATCCTGCCTGATATCCATGCACATCTTTTTCCAACCGCTCGATACAAAAAAGGGAGATTGTGGGAGTAAATATTTATTCATGAATTTCATTTCTGTTAATTAATCTGGTTTAGATTGGCAACAATAAAAGCCATAGGATAGAGAGTAAAAGTATTCAAAAATGGCAAATCAAGAAAATCCTATTACCTGTTGACAATCAATAGACCGATGATTATAGTATTTTTGCATTAACTTAGGGAAAAAAACTTCCTTATTAGTTTTTGATCGAAGGATGTCTATCTGTATGAAAATAAAAGAGATGATAAAATGAAAATCGAGTCTTGTGTCGAGACATTCCTAAATGCAATAGTTGTGGATAGAAATTTATCTGAAAGGACATTGGAAGCCTATAAGAGTGATTTAAAGATCTTTAGTCAAATATTCAAACAAAGAGAGATCGAAGAAATTACTACGGAAAATGTGAGAGAATTCATCGAGCTATTAGAAAAGAACCATCATTACAAAGATTCGACCATTAAAAGAAAAATAGCTACACTCAAAGTGTTCTTTAATTTTGTTGAACAAGAAGGAGTAATCGCTGATTCGCCTACAAGGAAGATAAGGCAAAAATATAAAATTGCCAAACGATTGCCCAAGGTATTGTCTGAAAGAGAACTTAAAAAATTATTAATGGCATCCTATAATGAAATAAAATTCTTACAGGAGCCAGAGGAAAAAAGGAGCGACTCAGACTTAAAAAATAATAATCTGATTAGAGCTTATCGTGATTGCGCAATATTGGAAATCCTGTTCTCCACGGGTATGCGTATTGGTGAATTAGTAATGCTAAATGTTAATGACATAAAGCCCCAGGAAAGAACTATTCTAATCTTTGGAAAAGGTAGAAAAGAACGGATAATTTATATTTCGAGCGATGAGGTATTGAATGCTATAAAAGAATACCTAATTCATAGAAAAAATATTCAAACAGATGTGCAGGCACTTTTTTTAAATAGAGATAAGAAAAGACTAAGCATATATTCCATTGAGAATATCTTCCAAAAATATTGTAAAGAAGGCAAAGATCATGAACCACTATACACCGCATTGCTTGAGACACACTATGGCAACAATGTTGTTGTATAATGGAGCTGATATACGAGCAGTCCAAGAGATTCTGGGGCATGCAAGCGTTATTACGACTCAAATATATACTGAAGTTTCACAAAAACACAAAAAGAAAGTATTGACAAAATTCAACGCGAGAAATAGGATGAGCTTGTCATAGAGTGTTTTATCTCGTGTCGCTATACTTTTTCGGAAAATATTTCTAAAATAATAGAGAATATTGATTTTGGGATAAGACACTCGATAATTATAATGCTGTTTAGAATTGAAGCGCTCAGCTAATTGTTTTTTCGAAGCAGATTCTTAGTCGATAGTCTAAATTGTTAACCACGATTATGGTTCCTATCATATCAAAATAACTTGAAATTATTTTAAATAAGGATTACATATGTGGGAAGTCTTTCTAAATGTTACCGGTGGTTGCAACTTAAATTGCAGATACTGTTATGAAACGGATAGGACGACAGAAAAACAGCATCCATTGAGTGTTTGTAATTATACAATAAACGACGTTCTGACATTATTAGAAAAACTCTCAGAATATAAAGATTCTATCTATGTTTATTTTTATGGCGGAGAACCGACATTAAAGCCAAAACTGCTCGAAGAGTGGAGCTCAAAAATAAAAGAAAAGTACCCAAGTGTAAATCAGGTTTACATACAAATGGTTTGCTTTTAGATACGTTGTCAAATCATTCTTTGACAATATTGAGGTTATTCTTCTTTCAGTAAACATGGAATCAAAGGTTGCATATGGATCTAGAGATTTCTATGTAGCCACTGTGCGAAAAACATAGAATGGGTAAGAAATATCACAGAAATCCCGGTAATCCTTCGCCTCACCTATACATCAGATAGCCATTTCCTTGAGACCTGTTTCCTGTTTGAGGATCTCTCAGATGCAGTATATTGGCAAATCACTAGCATTCAGGATAATGACATCGAGCAAACCATTCTTAACTATTATACCGACATTTCTTTGCTGATGAATAAGTGGTTTAGCCAATTACAGAAACCTACAAATCCTCAATATATTCCTTTCGATTATGCATTTCTCGTCACATCAAATACTTCTGAATTTAAAGAAAATACAGCCCCGTGTGGTTTTGGGCGATCCATATTATTTGTTGATTTGGATGGGACAATATACGCTTGTCCCGAAATAATGCAAGACGTACAAGAAAAAATAGGACATATAAGAACTGGATTTGATTTGAAACCAACAAATGACATGTTTATTGAGATACTGGAAAAGTGTGGTAATTGCATAGCAAAGACTTATTGCCGAACTAGGTGCCCTAATATGCATCTTAAATCATCTATTGCTACTCAAGAACATATATGCAAAGTAACCAGGAATATACTTGAGGAATTCCTTAGATACAAGGAGAAATTAGATGATTCTGTGAAGAAGCGTTATCTCAGTCGTATCAGAGCCCCTCAGATACGTCGCTTTATGGGTATTGTGGAATGCGTTCCTTAAGGCTTCAATAAAAATAGGACTGCTACAGGTACTTTCGCAGAATGTCCGGGAACATCTATTTCAATTATAGCATCACTTGAGCTGCAGACGGAGTCATGTCCTAAATTTGTCCTAGGTAGGTCAAGAGGAATTAAAGGGGATCTTGGTTTCTTAGGTACATAATAGACCAGGAAACCACAATTCCCATCAGGTCCAATGTATTTAGCTATTTGTTCCAAATTCTTTTTAATTTGTTTCGGGTACCGCCAGAGTTTGCACTCTATAATTACAAATTTTTGGTTGCTACAGGGAACCAGAATATCTGCTATTCCACCTCCATGATGTGCTTCCGTTAGTGTTAAAGGTTTGTAACCTGCCATGACAGAAACAATTAAATTTTTAAAATCTTCTTCCAGCGAAATTTTCCTAATGTTCTCATAAACCATTGATGACAAATGTGCAAAAGCATTTAGAAGAGACATCCCCTTGTCACAGTTAGGAAATAGATGTTCACCTAATCCAAAACATACTGGTTTTGCTTCTGATCCAACAGGATTCCCCAACAGCAAGCTCTCATCTGCATAGGCAGCCCTCAGCCCTAATAATTCTTTGATGAATTTTTCAATTATTATTGAGGGATACAATGACATGTCGCGGAGAAAATCCCAATTTAGCTCAAGACCTTCAAGATGTATACTTTTTATAATTTCTACTAATTCATTCAAATTCTCTAAAGTTCCAGCTGATCTATTACCATTTTTTATGGCCCTAGCTATAGAAAATGATATGATGTCGGCTCTATACAATCCATCTAAAATATCTAATATCCTAGAAAGACCAGCTTTTTCGAATGAAACCAATCCTTTGTAAATCAAGGTAGTCAATCCCAGATTTTTCAATAAAGTATGGTAGGTAACTACTTTTTGTGCGCTATCATGGTAGTCCATTTTATGTGGAGTG
>NZ_FZMP01000153.1 GCF_900196725.1 Candidatus Methanoperedens nitratireducens
TGCGGAGTACCTGAATATCGGCAGCCACAGCCCGAAACAATACGTGAACCAGAGGTGGCCTCAGTAAGATGCAACATACCAACGCAGGATGGAAGCTTGGGCAGAGAAATGATTACTGGGGTGATTATGGCCGGGATGGTTGCGAATGCTTTCTTGTGTGACCGGGGGAGATCTCTTAATGTCCTCCCTGAGATTGAGCCACACCCTACAAGTTTCTGGGTCAATAGACTCAATCAATGGGAAGAAAAAAAAAAGGTAGCGGAGGTATAACCTTAAACGGGAAAACTAAAGCAATGCATTATGAGATGTCGGACGAACCCATAGTAGCGATGAAAGTCAAGCCAGTGAAATATAGAACCTGTATCGCAGGATACAGGGGGCGACTATACGAGGATAAAACTTGACCCAGCAAAGGGGTTCTTGTTTGGAAAGAGTAGAAGTTGACAGCATGATAACATCATTCGGAAAACCCCCCCAGAAAAGTAATTATCGTAACTATCAACATGATATAAACGCTATCTGGCAAAAGCATTATGAAGAATATGGAATAATTGCTGAAAACCAATACCAATGGAGACAGAATGAAAAAGTGGAATGAGAAATATCATGCAAAATTCAAGAAATATTCCCTTGGCAATCAAATCTGGGATAAAAAGAATCTTGAAAATGCATGGAAACAGGTAAGAGCAAACAGAGGAAGTGCAGGATTTGACGGCGTAACTATTGAAGAATTTGAACAGAATTCCCAGCAAAATCTGGCAGAAATTGAAAGACAGCTCAAAGAAAATAGCTATGTTCCACAACCAGTGAAAAGAGTTCTCATACCGAAAGATAACGGAAAAATGAGGCAGCTCGGAGTACCTGCAGTAAAAGACAGAGTGGTACAACAAGCATTAAAGAACGTTCTTGAGCCAATCTTTGAGAAAATATTCTTACCCCAGAGTCACGGGTATAGACCCGATACAGGTGCACATGCAGCGGTCAGGAAAGCCGAAGCATACATCAATTCAGGTTATCACTGGTTGGTAGATGCTGATATTGAAGGATTCTTTGACCACGTTGACCATAAGATACTGATGGATTTAGTATGTGAACAGGTCAGCGATGGTAGAGTTCTCACATGGATAGAATCTATCCTGAAAAGCGGAATAATGAATGAAGGTGTGTTTGAGGAGAGTCCGGAAGGTACTCCACAAGGTGGAAATCTCAGTCCCCTGCTGGCGAATATTTACTTAAATCATTTCGACAGACGAATGGGCGATTATGGGTATTTGCTCCTCCGATACGCTGATGATATCATTATTTTCTGTAAATACGAATGGGAAGCGGAAGATGCCCTCAAACGTGCAAAGGAAATTCTGGAGCGAGAGTTAAAACTCAAACTTAGTCCTGAGAAAACCAAAATCGTGCATGGAAATGAGACTGGGGTTGAATTTCTGGGCTTCCATTTTAATGGAAGATGGAAGAAACCAAGGGATAAAACGGTGAAGAAGTTCAAATCTGAGGTTAAACAAAGGACAAGACGTCAGCAACCTATAAACCTTGGAACTCTAATAAAACTACTTAACCCGAATATTCGAGGTTGGGGGAACTATTTCGAGGGATGCACAAAGAAGAGAATATTTAAAGAACTGGACGAATATATAGCAGATAGACTCAGATGCTTTAAAGCCAAAAACCGTTCTAATAAGGTTCTATGGTATTCGCTTCCTAAATCTGAGCTGGCTCAAATGGGTCTCATTTCTCTATATCGAGGTATTTTTGGATGAAACCATTTCTTACAAAGGGATATGCCAAACGAAAGCTGCATACTGGAAATCAGTCCGTGCAGTTTGATGAGGAGGTGGAGGTTGGAAAGCCTCTGCTTTACTCTACTATCTGCGTCCCGATTACCCTTCGGGAGCGGGAATCCACGTATGCCATCGGGGCATACGTGTCTGCGCCCTTCCGAGGCGCGACTCGGAATCTGCGGTTCTATCTTATGCTTGACCGGGTTTTCTCCGAGTTTCTTAATCTCTTCTGTAAAATCTTTTATGACTTCTGAAAATCTCAATCCTTCGCTTGCTGAGATCCACTCAAGCCGGAGCCTCTTATCAAGCCCAAGCTTTACAAGAGCCTTTTTGGTGTTATTGATCCTGATCTCTGCATTCTTATTACCGTCTATGTAATGGCAGTCCCCGATATGGCATCCTGCGACAAGGACTCCATCAGCTCCTTCTTTTAGCGCTTTCAGAATAAATGCAGGTTCAACCCTGCTTGAACACATTATCCTGAGTATCTTAACAGTTGGAGGATACTGGAACCTGCTCACGCCTGCAAGGTCTGCCCCAGCATAGGAGCACCAGTTGCAGCAAAAAGCAAGAATATTTGGCTCCCAACCGTTTCCTGCCTGCGCGGGCTTAACAGCAGCTGTTTCTATACTCATACAGTCACCTCCACAAAGCCTTTGTCAATCAAAATACTTTTAACACCCTTTTCAAACGCATCTATGGCCTCACCGATTTCTTTTGATGAGAAATGCTGCGCAGTTATAGCCCCAGCAGGACAGGCAGCAGCACATGAACCGCAGCCCTTGCATGAAGCTGCGTTTATTTTTGATTTCTTCGTAGTATATGTGACTTCCTCCACTTTTACGGTCACATCATACAATGAAGGGGCATTATAAGGACAAACCGTAACGCATGTGCCACATCCGATGCATTTTGCTTCATTAACTACTGATATGGCGCCCTCTGTCTCGATGAATTTGCGTGACAGGATCGTGCACGCCCTTGACGCTGCGGCGCTTGCCTGCGATATTGCTTCCTCGATAAGCTTTGGAGCCTGGGCACTTCCGCACAGGAAAACACCGTCGGTGGCAAAATCCACTGGTCGCAATTTGGGATGAGCTTCAAGGAAGAATTTGTTCTTATCAAGAGGGATCTTAAAGAGCTCGTTGATCTCCTTATTCTCACCTGCGACAAGAGGTGTACTCAAAACGATGAGGTCTGATGCTAACTCAATATCCAGGTTAAGCATGGCATCATGAACGATTACCGACTCGTTTTGCACTTTTGGCAGTTTCTCAGGTTCGTATTTAATGAAAACAACGCCAAGGTCTCTTGCAGTCTCATAGAGCTTCTCCATCACGCCGTATGTTCTCATGTCACGGTAAAGAACATAGACGTTTGTGCTGCTGTTTGCTTTCTTTATCCTTATCGCATTCTTGACAGCATCAACGCAGCATGTGCGGCCGCAATATTCTCGTTCTCTGCTGCGCGCTCCCACACACTGGATCATTGTTACATTTTTAGCGCTGATACTCTTTCCCAGCATTTTCTCAAGTTGCGCCTGCGTGACAACGCGAGAATCTTTTCCATACTCGAATAATCCCGAAGGCTCAAGGTTAAGGGCGCCAGTCGCAACCACAGCCGCGCCAAAATCAACTGGTAGTTCCTTTCCACCTGCAAGAATAGTTCCTTTGAAATTGCCAAGATAACCTTCGACCTTGATCAGTTTTGCCTCGTTTATGATCTTAATATTCTTGTTCCCGCTCACTTTGCCTATCAGTTCTTTTAGCACATCGGCAGGTTTTTTGCCATCGTATAATTCCATCATTTCACGAAGCATTCCGCCAAGTTCTTTTTCCTTCTCGATCAGTGTCACATGATAGCCATTATTGGCAATATCAAGCGCAGCGGTCATGCCGGCTACACCACCGCCAAGTACTACCGCTTTATTAATGAGATCGACTTTTTGCTTGTAAAGGGGCTGGAAAAGCGCAGATTTTGCCACAGCCATCTGGACCATGCCTTTTGCCTTTTCTGTGGCCCTCTCTTTCTCTTTTGAATGCACCCATGAGCAGTGCTCGCGGATATTTGCCAGCTCGAAAAGATAAGGATTAAGTCCAGCCTCGCGGCATGTGTTCTGGAATAAAGGTTCATGGGTACGCGGCGTGCATGATGCCACTACCACGCGATTAAGATCGTTCTTTGAGATGGCGTCTTTTATCGTGACCTGTGAATCAGAAGAGCATGCATAAAGCATTTCCTGGGCATGTGCTACTCCTGGCAGGGTCTTTGCATATTCCACGACATTGGGGACATTTACAACACTTCCGATATTTATTCCGCAGTGGCAAACGAATACGCCTATGTGCGGTTCAATCGAGAGTTTTTTCTCATCAGGGAATTTTCGTTCCTTAATGAGCGTCCCGCGTTCCGGGGAGAGCAGGGCGGCGGCCTTTGATGCGGCAGCGCTTGCCTGTGCTACGGTGTCAGGGATATCCTTGGGACCCTGCGCCACACCGCATACATATATTCCGGCTACACTTGTCTCCACAGGATTTTCGATACTTGTGGCAATATTCCCTAAATCATCAAGTGCAATTCCTGAGGACTTTGCAAGAGCTTGGGTCGAATCAGCCGGGTCAAGCCCGATGGAGAGAACGACCATGTCAAAATTCTTGCTCACAAGGTCTCCCGTATTGAAATCTTCGTATTTCAAAGAAAGAGAAATTATCTGTGCCAATTGTTACTTCAGATGGGCGGGAGTTGATGTATTTAATACCGTATTCCCTCTGCGCCCTGTTATAGAATTCCTCGAAATTCTTGCCATAAGCTCTTATATCGATATGGAAAATGGTAATATTAAGTTCAGGATC
>NZ_FZMP01000170.1 GCF_900196725.1 Candidatus Methanoperedens nitratireducens
TTCAGCTTTCGCTTCTCCATAGCATTTTTACCTTAGCAGATTAATTGGATTAGACTTCCAGGATAATCCACATTGTCTTATGGGCTTCATACCTTTTCATTACTGAAAACGCATGCCATAATAAGGTCATTCCGAATGGCTGGAGTGGCGTGGCTGCAATTTAGGATTTAGCTTCTCGTCGCACTCGCTCATCCCATACATCTTCCATAATTCTTCATCTGGGTATCTTCCGGACTTGCGTAATTCAAGGATTTCGGATCGAATTTCTGCCACCCTTTCAGGCGGGAAATATTTTCGGATATCTTCCCACTTATATACATTTATTTTAGGCATAGATATTGATTTGTAGTTACAAATAAGCCAGAGGTCTAATTAAAATTTACTGAGGAAGGTCTCTGGACATGAAGCCTAATTCTCTTCTTTTATTTTCTTTTTCATGAGATTCTAAATCGCATAATACTACTTTGCAGCCATATTTTTCTCCCCACATCTTGAAAACATCATTAGTAATATTCTCAACTAAAAGATACTTTGGTCCAAGGTCTTTAACCAACTTTTCCTGACAATACTCTTCTATAGAATCGCCATGCTTTTCGCCGAGTATAATGACTGTGTGTTCATCTCCATAAGGTTTAGACTGATAAGCTTTCTTCTCTTTGTTATTTACAAGATTCTTTATACACTGAAAATATTCTTCTATCACTTTCGGTTCTATCATTAATTGCCTTCCTGTTTATATCATCTCAGATAGCCTTCAAAGGCTCATTTTGCAGGACATTCTGCATTATCTGCACAGCTTTGGCACTAACATAATATTTATTAAATTGCCCCAATGTTTCCGATACAATAATGCCGTCTGTTCTCAGGTGTTTCATATACCATGAGACAGCTTGGTCTGTGATTCCAATCTCACCAGATATCTCTTTCCTCGATGCACCAGGATGTTCCATCAGGATTTTAATTATCTTTCTTGGCATGTCTTTTTTAAGCTGGTTAAGAATTTTTTGTTCGTCGTCATTGAATTTCATATGATTCTCAAAATACCGGCTTTTATACACTTTTATTTTATCGTGCATATCCAAAATTTTGAGATGGTAGCTTAATGTACCTCTATTTACACCTGTTTCGTTTGAAATAACACCAAAATTTACTCCAGGATTCTTTTTGATATGATCAAG
>NZ_FZMP01000155.1 GCF_900196725.1 Candidatus Methanoperedens nitratireducens
GAATATTACACGGCATATCTCACTTGAAGATGAATATATTGAGAAATTAAAACCCTATGCTGATAAGCATAACGGGAATTTTGGCGCAGCATTAAGGGATATGATTTGCCAGGCTGGAAAGTATGATACCAGGATCAATTCATCTGCAATAGACCATTCCTTATTTAACTGGATACTCAAGGAAATAGATGAAAAGCTCCTTCCTTCTGAGATACTTAATGAATTCGTAGATCCTATAATGATGAATTCGATGGACAAACTGGAAAGTTATCTTAATCGAAGATTTGAGGAACTTAAGTGGGGAATTTGCATCACATTAAGATCTGATAATGATATTTCCCCTGGTGAAGTATTAATGGAAATAAAAGGCAACAATCAAAAAATAAAATTCATTACAAGCTTAATTACCCAGTATCTTGTCAAAAATTCACTTAAAATTAAACCTCTTGAAGTCATGTCGGTCGTTAATACTAATGAAGGTATAAAAGTTGAATTATCAGGTTCAAATAATAAAGATGCGCTCCTTAGCCTTGAGATTTTTTTTGGAAAGACAGACGAGCTTGTCAGGACTATAAAGACCCGCCCAGCGTTCTGGAAATCCCTGTTCAACAGGCATCTTGTAAGTAATTATAATATGGTCACTGTCCACAGGAATTATTTTGAGGACCTGCTTGAGGGTAAAATACCGGCATGGGAGGTCGCAATAGAAAATCTTGCAAAAAAACCCATCCGGGAAATCCCTCTTACAGAAATGCTTCATCTTATGAAAGAGGTCTTTGAAACATCAAGGATAGTTGACAGGGTGGAAATCGATAAAGACATACTTGTTTTATTCCATAGTTACAGGGACAGGGCAGCTATTGAAAAACTAAGAAAAAGCGCTCATGCGCTCCTGGAAGCAAATGGCCATATGTTTGATGCCAGGGCAACAGCCAACATCGTAATATTGACCCACAGGTCTGATGTTGGAATAAAAATAAATGAGATCGTTAAGACGTTGAAAAACAGCAATACCAGGCTTGACCAGGAACTTCTGGTATTTTTTGGATTCTTAAAAGGATTAAAGGACATTCCTGATATTCCCATATCCCTGACATCCCTGGGTAGAAGGACAGGTAAATCCTTAATGCAGGGATATGAATTGGAAAATAACATCAAGACGTGGACACTGGACAACTTCCAGAAGGCATTACAGAGCATAGATGCAAGACTCCACAGGGAAAGTGAATGGAAATCAGAAGGAAAGGATCTGCTTTATACAATCAGGAAATGTAATATTGCAGGAAATGGAAATGAATTTGATAATTACGTTTGTCATACTGTGAGGGAGACATTTAAGGGGGCATTGAGTTACGCTTTTGGAAACAAAGCCCGGATGTGTACGAAACATTTACTGACACATGGAGATAATTTCTGCGAGGTGATCATAAGGATGCCTTGACCTTATTTCAAAATAATCCTGTCATTTGCCATACCCTGTATTTTCCAGGCCATGTAATGGCATATTATGCTCTTTTATGTTAAACTATGTCTATTCATGGCTTTCCATGCTATCTTCCTGTCAAATATTCTTTTAACATTGGCATTGGATAATCATAATTGGGTGAAGCATATGTATAATTGGAAACGGTATTTTGCAGCCGGGATCGTAATTGGAACTGTCTATTTCCTGCCATCTGAAAGTTTTATAGCTTTCCTGACAGGATGGGTCATTCTTTTACCGATCGCAGCGGCTGTTTTCCTGGCAGCTGGACTGCGAGGATATATTAAAGACAGTAAGAACAGGATCACAATCTCAGTAAAAGCAAATGATGCTATGAAAGCGCTTGCACGAAGGGAAGCAGAACTGAAACGGGAAAAAGAACTTCTCTATGAGCAATTTGGGAAAGTGTAAATGAAGACCACCAGAGAAAGAAATGGGGTAATTATGATCGTTACAAGACATATCTCTCTTGACAATGATTGCATACAGAAGATGGAGCCTTATGTTGAAAAACATAAAGGTAATTTCAGCGCCGCAATAAGAGAGATAATAGACCGGGCTGGAAAGAACAGTGAACTTGAGAATATTTCCACAATTGACAATACGTTGTTCAAATGGATGCTCAACGAGATCGACGGTTTGCTTGTCCCGGACAATGTACTGGATGATCTGATAGGTCCCATGCTGATAAATTCGATGGGAAAACTTGAAGAATATCTCAAGAACAAATTCAGCGAACTGGAGTGGGATGTTGACCTTTCCCTGAAATACGATAATGATACATCTGCATCAGAAGTATTGATAGAGGTCAAAGGCTCGCCCCAGAAAATAAGATTCGTTGCGAGGATGCTTGCCCAGTATCTTGTGAAAAACTCACCTGAGCATGCTCCGCTTGAGATAACTTCGGTTTTTTAATCTCGATGGAGGTATAAGAGTTGAACTATCAAAATCAAACAAGAAGGAAGGATATGATAGCCTTATTACCTCTTTTGGAGGTTTGAATGAAATTATCCAGGCCATCAAAAGCCGCCCTGATTTCTGGAAATCAATAATCAACGGACATCTCCTGAGCAATTACAATATGGTAACCGTTCACAGGAACTACTTTGAGGATCTACTTTCTGGTAAAGTTCCTATGGGCGAGATAACAATAGAAACGCTTGCCAAGAAACCTATCCAGGAAATTCCTCTTCGCGAAATGCTGTCCCTGATTAAGGAAGTATATGAAACTTCAAGAGTTGTGGACAGGGTAGAGGTTGACCGGGAGAATCTCATATTGTTCCATAATTACAGGAACAAGGAGGTAATAGACAAACTGAAAACAAGCATAGTCTCACTTCTGGAAGCGAACGGCCACCTTTATGATGCCAAGTCAACTGCCAATATGGTCGTGTTGACACACAGGCCGGATGTGGGGATCAGGATAAACGAGATAGTAAGCAACCTCAAGATCAGTAACAGCAGGGTGGACCAGGACTTGATAATGTTCATGGCTTTTTTAAAAGGGCTAAAGAACATTCCTGATATACCTGTATCGCTGACAGCCCTGGGGAGAAGGATAGGGATATCCCTGATGCAGGAGTACGAAAAAGAGAATAATATAAAAAGCTGGGAATTCCAGAATTTCCAGAAAGCTCTTGAAATAATTGATTCTAAACTCCACAGGGAAAGCGAATGGAAACCGGATGGGAAAAATCTACTATATACAATCAAGAAATGCAATATTGTAGCTGAAGGTAATTCAGTCGATAAATACATCTGCCATACGATAAGGGAAACTTTTAAAGGGGCAGTGAACCACGCTTTTGGGAACAGGGCCGAGCTTGATGTTAAGAAATTATTGTCGCACGGGGACAATTGTTGTGAGGTGTTAATACGAGTGCCATAAAATCAGAAATTTTGGATGAAGTCGGGATCGCAGAAGAACAATACAAAAAATTGAACTAAATAATAGGTGTTAAAATGAATACATTACTTGAATTCATGACGTTTGTCAAAGGGGTTGAATACCTGATTGTAATAGCGTTTTGCTTCGGGTTTATCGCCCTGTGGATACTGGTAAACTCCAGGGATAAGATGAAAAGGTCAACAATAGTATCTTTCGTTATTCCCCTTGCACTGGTCTTTGGGGGCGGGGCGATCGTACTTACATCTTCAGATACTTCTGATGTTGCAGCCCCGAATATTTCAAACGCAACAGTGGCCGTACAATCCGATAATATCAGGCAGGTCAGACTTGCTTCGAATAACGGATGGCCAACAGTAAATAAATCTGAGTACCTTTCAATCAAATACGGGCCAGCGACTGATTTCCATAAGATCATGAGTGAAAAGGTCAGTTGTATTACATGCCATCATAACAGCGGGGATGAGATCCATGCATGTAAGGATTGTCATGACAGTCCGGCTAATCCGCATAATTCGACCAAACCGGGTCTGAAGGCCGCTTATCATGAGAGATGCATTTCCTGCCATCCTGGAGATTTCAATGGACCTGACAGCTGCATTAACTGCCACACAGGGGAGCTAAAAGCATCAGCCATAGTCTCAGCTCCAATCCGTCCGCACCAGCTTACATGGGATACATGTAACAGGTGCCATCCGAAAGGGATACCAAATGGGGGCATGGAGTCAAAGATCGTTTATCATGACAGCTGTCTTAAGTGCCATTCAACAGGAGTTGCAGGAGCGGCGTTAGTGCCTGAAGATCATGCAGGAAGAGCTGGCAATACATGCCAGGGCTGTCACAAACTAATTGGAGGATAAATTATGATAAACAGGAGAAACTTGCTCAAAATAGGCGGAACTGTTGTTGCAGCAAGCATTCTTGGCAGCGAAAGCGTTCTTGGAGCACAGGATTTTGAAGGAAATCCAGACCGCCTGGGTATGCTGACTGATACAACAAGGTGCATCGGATGCCGCCGCTGTGAAGCTGCATGTAACAAGGCTAATAATCTTCCAACTGCGAAAACATCGTTTGAAGATACCTCTGTTTTTGAAGAAAAGAGGAAACCTTACGTCGCAGATGTGCAGTCATATACGGTTGTCAACAGGTTCGAGGGCGAGGATGGAAAGCCGGTATATCGCAAGGTCCAGTGTATGCATTGCGATGAACCGGCATGTGTTACGGCCTGCCCCGTAGCTGCATTGACAAAATCAAAAGAAGGACCGGTAGTATGGAATGAAAAGCTGTGTATCGGATGCCGTTATTGCATCACAGCATGTCCATTCTATGTCCCGGCCTTTGAATATTCAAGCGCCTTTGAACCGAAGATCCAGAAATGTTTCATGTGCAGCCAGAGGATAAAAGATGGTCTCATTCCCGCCTGCGCGGAAGCATGCCCTGTTGAAGCCATACAGTTCGGAAAAAGAAATGACCTGATAAAAATGGCAAAGCAGAGAATATGGGGTGAACCCGATAAATATATCGACCATGTGTATGGTGAAACCGAAGCCGGAGGAACTGGCTGGTTATATGTTTCAAAACTGCCGTTTGAGAAAATGGGGTTCCCTGAAAACATCGGGACAACATCATTTCCGAAACTGACAAAGGATTTCCTGGGTATGGTAAATCTAACGCTCGTCACATGGCCTGCGCTGCTTGGAGGTTTCTATATGGCGACACATAAAAAACCTGAGGAGGATATAAAACATGAATGAATTTGGAAACGAAACTGTGGAAAGACATGTGTATCCCGCAAATGAACTGACCGGTGCGGAAATAATTTCTAACTGGTTCAGGGAGAAGATATTTCTGGGACTATCGTTCAAAGAATATATGAAGACACTCATCACTCCTCTTAACATTGGTGCGGGTCTCATTGTCTTTGCGGGCCTGTTCCTGATAGCAATGCGGTTCATTTACGGACTTGACCAGGTAACTGAAGCTTCGAACGAGCAGCCATGGGGACTATTCCTTACATGGGGATTATTCAGTGGAGTCCCGTTCTCAGCATCAGGATTTGTCATAGGGACTGGAGTTTATATTTTCGGGGTTAAGAGATACCAGCCAATTGTCAAGAATGCTATCCTGCTGGGTTTCCTGGGATATCTGTTTGCAGTAATATTCCTTATGATAGACCTTGGCCGACCGTGGAGAATATATTATCCTATGGCCATATCATTCGGGACAGCATCAGTAATGTTCCTTGTGGCCTGGCATGTAGCCCTGTATCTATCTGTGCAATTCTTTGAATTCTGCCCGTCAGTCCTGGCCTGGCTAAACCAGGGGTATCTGCGAAAGATAGCTGTGAGCATGACACTGGGTCTTACTATATTCGGAGTAATGCTCTCTACACTGCATCAGTCGGCTCTGTCTGCCATGTTCCTTCTTGCGCCTGGTAAGGTGCATCCGCTCTGGTATACATCATACCTGCCGTGGCTTGCCCTTATCTCGGCCATAGGAGCTGCGATGGCACTGATGATAGTTGTTAGTAAACTAACTACGATATACTTCAGAAACAGGGCATCGGCAGAATATCTTGGAAGTATCGATGATGTTACGATCGGTCTTGGGAAAGCCTCTTCACTTGTCATGTTTACATATCTGGGAATGAGATTGATAAGCATTACACATGAAGGAGCATGGAAATACCTCGATACGCCAACAGGTCACTGGTTCATTGGTTGAGATAGCGATCCTTGCATTAGTTCCATTCCTGTACT
>NZ_FZMP01000156.1 GCF_900196725.1 Candidatus Methanoperedens nitratireducens
CGTTATTTTTTATATTGGCCGGAAACTATGGTGATTGGATGAAACTGTTAAAAAAAAGACCTGCGGGGGAAATGATGGTGAGATCTCGCTCATGGTGGAATCATTAGATGACATGTGGCATTTAAAATACATACTTGAGCCCCAGGACATTGTTTTTGCAGTTACGAAAAGACGTATTGAGGGAGCTACGGATAAACTGAGACCTGAAAAAGCTGATAAGAAAACGATGCGGCTCGGGATATGTG
Source organism: Candidatus Methanoperedens nitratireducens (assembly GCF_900196725.1). Classification (GTDB taxonomy): domain Archaea; phylum Halobacteriota; class Methanosarcinia; order Methanosarcinales; family Methanoperedenaceae; genus Methanoperedens; species Methanoperedens nitroreducens_A. The sequence continues at coordinate 246 of NZ_FZMP01000156.1, forward strand.
TCGAGAAAGTGGAATTCCATAAGTTCGCAAACCGCCTGCGTGTTCATGGCACTATAGTTGATGGAATTGATACCGGCGCATACCACACTATAAACATCGAAGAGGGAACTGATATATCCATAATCAAAACGTGGAAAAGCGACCAGCTCGAAAGAATAAAAGAAGCGCAAATCGCATCCATGCGCCCAAAAGTGATTATCGCAACAATAGAAGAAGGAGAGGCATCCATAGGAATGGTAAGACAGTTCGGCGTTGAAGAATCATCATCGCTTCGGCAATCACTTGGAAAAGGCGAGGGCAATACACGTAATGAATTCTTCGGGGAACTGGCTTCGCAGTTAAAATGGGCGGCAGAGAAAGTAGATGCTGTCATACTTGCAGGACCGGGATTTACAAAAGAGGATTTTCTTGAGTTCATAAGAACAAGGGAACCTGAACTCGCAAAAAAAGCGGTTCTTGAAGATACAACTTCAATCGGTATATCCGGATTCCAGGAGGTGCTTCGAAGGGGCGCAGTTGACAGGATAATGGAAGAATCAAGGATCGGAAGGGAAGCAAAACTTATTGAAGAATTGATGAAAGAGATATCCATAAACGGGAAAGTATCCTATGGAATGGCAGATGTCAGGAACGCACAGAACCTTGGAGCCATCCATACTCTTTTGATTACTGATGAATTGCTTCGTACAGAACGTGAAGGCAAATCAATCGATGAATTCTTAAAAGAAGTTGAGCATTCACAGGGAAGAATTGTAGTATTTAGCACAGAGTTTGAGCCCGGAAAGAAGCTTGAAGCACTGGGAGGTATAGCCGCACTTTTGCGGTTCAGGGTGAACCCATGAGTATTGAGGATGCAGCTATTGACATTAGATATCTTCTTAACAGGGGATTTCCCCAAAAAAGCGCTGTGGGATTTGTATGCGATCACTACAGGATGGATTCTGATTCAAGGCATATTCTTTCAAGGGCAGTTATCGCAAGGTCGATTTGTGAAAAAAGGCGCCTGAAATTCCTGCCATGTGATAAAATACGGGGAAATAAGGTCATAATTGACGGGTATAATATCATTATCGGAATGGAAAGTATCCTTGAGAAAAAAGCAATTCTTTGCGATGATGGGGTTATCAGGGACATAAAGGGCGTATCCAGGAATTTCAGTACTTCCGGGAATACACATCATGCCATCGAATTGATATTATCATTCTTAAAAGAGAAAGGCCCTTCACAAGTATGTTTTCTTTTTGATTCACAAATCAGTAAAAGTGGTTTACTGGCAGGATTGCTTCGGGAAAAGATAGATCAGGCAGGTTTAATTGGCGATGCTGGTACTTCAAGACATGCGGATCATGATTTAAAGTGCTCTCATGATATTGTAGCATCAAGTGATGGCGTGATAATAGATAACGCTGAAAGAACAATTAATTTTCTTTTTTGTATGATATGCGAAATCCCGCGTCTTGAAGCCGGTATTTCAAGAATAAACGAATTTACAGGATAATAAAATGAAAAGGATAGGTATTTCAGTAACAGACCCGGCAGATTGGACTGGAATTGCACTCTATAATTCCGTTATGCAATGCGGAATGGAAGCCCTGACTTTTAGCTTCAGTGAAGCGACTTCGAACATCTCATCAGGTAAGTTATACTCAAGGGGGATCGATCTTACAACTCTTGATGCTATTATTGTAAGAGACCTTGGACCTTCAACAAGAAATGATGTTTCTTTCAGGTTCGATATCCTCTGCCAGCTGGAAGACCTTGGTATAGCGGTCATCAATTCGCCGGATTCAATTGCAAGGTCTGCCAATAAATATGTTTCAAGTTATATGTTCCGAAATAATGGGATCAATACACCCGTTACCCTGGTGACAAATTCCCGGGAGGAAGCGCTTGACGCATTGGCATCTTTTGGGCGCGCTGTGGTGAAGCCTGTGTTCGGATATAAAGGAATTGGCGTAGAATGCGTAAAAAACAATGAAATGGGAAGGCAGAAACTCAAAGTACTGCTTGAAAAAAACGGCCTTGTGTATAATAACAGGAATTATTCCCAATCCAAGGAAGGGATCGAT
>NZ_FZMP01000160.1 GCF_900196725.1 Candidatus Methanoperedens nitratireducens
TATAAGAGGGAGGTAATCTGACAAAGTCAAGTTAAATTCAAGTCCATTTAAACTTTGTAAACTAAAAAATGCATTAATATTTTTGTGATTCTCGTCTTTGAATGTATAGATATTTTTTGATTGTTATTTACATAAAACGCTATCAGAAGAATAATTTTATATTTTCTGAAAAATGCTCATACTCATATTAATGTCCTGACTCCCATCATCTTTAAATATATCATAATCATAATTATAGTTATAAGAAAAATTATACTTCTAATAGGGTATGATTTCTCTTGAAGGAGACTAAAAATGGCGAAAATAATGCATGTACAAACAGTTCTCATGGTAGAGGATATCGATGCCCTGAAAGCGAAAACGGGTGAGACCAATACCAAAGACGCTCTCGCCAAGGCAGTCTCACATTATCTTGAATGTGAGTATACACAGGTTCAGAATATGTGGACTACAAAACTCGAAAACGTTGTAAAAAATAGAACTAAAGGAATATATCAGGAGGAAAAATAAAATGAGATTTAGAAAGAATGAAGAGGCAGTATCGCCAGTCATCGGTGTTATCCTGATGGTTGCGATCACTGTTATATTGGCGGCTGTTATTGCTGCTTTCGTATTCGGGATGGCACCCCCGGCAAAAGCGCCATCGGTGCAGTTGAGAATAACGGCAGTAAATTCGACAACTTTGGCTGACAATAATTTAAAGATAACACATAATGGAGGCGATGCACTGATTCTGAAAGATGAGAAAATTACAGTAACTGATGCTATTTCTGGCGCCCCGGTGGATTCTATTAGTGGGCTTACTTTAATAGAATTCCAAAATATTGGCACACCTGTCGATACTCTTGGTGCAGGGGTTAGCATTTCTCATAACTGGACAACTACACCTGCAAAAGGATCAATTCTGAAAGTAATGCTTCAGGATATCCCATCAGGCCAGGTTATAACCCAGATGCAGATAACAGTAACATAAATATGTGAATGCCCCCTTTCATGGGGGGTCATTTTTATTTTTTATGAACACAAAACAACTCTTCTTAATGATCTTATTGTTCATCCTTGCATTAGTTGTCATGACGCTCCCGGTCTGGATAGACAGGGCTCTTCCAATAATGAAAAATGGTATCAATTCAGCGGGTAAGACTTTTGAGGATATGTGGGTTGCCCTGAAGTACATTGCTGACAGGCTTTCAGAGGATATCCCGAAGCTGCTGGATAAGTATTTGTAACAGGGTTGAATATTCCAGCATTACTAAAAATATAATCCGGATAGTCTTTAATAGATTGAACTTTATAATTGAACCATATGAAACACGCAGTTACGAAAGAAGTAAGAAAAGATAGCTCACTAACTGACGAACAGAGAAAACACTTTGAAGATAGTTTAAAACATAACAATGATCTAATGAAACGAATTAGCCCAAATGTAGTGGAATTACTGTATTTCTTAACCATTTCTCTATTTCTTCGACGGTGCATTCATATTTAGCGATTTTAAGCAGAACATTTTGTATTTTATCTTCACTTGCATGAATATGGTATCCTTCACTTCTAAGAATAATATCACTCACTCCAAAAGCTGTTCTCTTATTGCCATCAATGAATGGATGACCCACAATTATTTGTTCCAATGCTAATGATGCTTTCTTGAATACGTCAATTTTCCTATCAATTAAATAAACCAGATGAGAGATTGTTCCTTGATTAAGAATTCCTTTTGTTCCACCATAAATTTCAATGATATCTTCATGAATATCCATAATATTCTGTTCAGTCAATTTGTTCACATAGTTCATACATGACACCGATTATAGTCGCTTCATTGTTTCCTTTCATATAGATAATTTCTATGAAAAAAATAAATTCTGTTTATCTTCGTTTTATTAGAATTTTTTTCTACCCAACAGCTAAAATCCATCTATGCACTCCCATGGCACACTTATAATCCTTATTACAACTGTTTTTTCTGTGCTGACATCTTCCAGCAATTTTCTACCTACAGAGTAGGAATCATTTGATATTTTGCGGACGCTTTATTATAACTTCAGAGACCCTGTCAAATTCAGAATCATACGTTACTATGGTGCAATCAAATAATATTGCTGAGGCACATATTACCGCATCAACATGGGATAAACCCTTTTCTCTTGTCTGGTATTTTGCTTTGATTGTACCTGCGAGAAATGCTATTTCTGGTGTGGTATCTATAATAAGAAAACTGTTTTTAAGAAAATCAAGTACTTCAGGTATTTTGTTTTCTGCATTTTCCCGGATGAAAATGGTTGTTATCTCAGTTATTGTACTGGATGAAATATGACCTTCTAACTCCCCGGATACGATTTTGTTAAGGAGTTTTTCCACTTCGTCTGCCTTTTTGGAGTTCAGAAAATATTCAAGCAGGACACAAGTATCCAGAATAATTTTAGAGCCTGGCTTCTTGCTCTCGGTCATTCTCCCTCATCTTGCGGACAATATCTACGGAAGACTTTTTTGATGTTAGAGTTCCTCTAAGCGCCCTGAAATCCCTTTCAACCCTGGGAGTTATTCGTATTTCAAGATTGCCGAATACAAGCCATTTCTCTTTATCGTGCTCATGTAAGGTTGTTTCCATATAGCTCACATACGTTATTACCTGCCAACATATTTAAGCTTCTTCCAATCTTAAATTCCGATCTTTAGGATATGTGGGTTGCCCTGAATTTCATTGCCGACAGACTTTCGCAGGATATCCCGAAGCTGCTGGATAAGTATTTGTAACAGGGTTGAATA
>NZ_FZMP01000044.1 GCF_900196725.1 Candidatus Methanoperedens nitratireducens
GAAAATGCGTTTATACTTTCCTATGCGTTTAAAAATTTTAAGGAAACTTATTGAAAATAATGAAGCAGAATTATTTTTTACAGGTGTAGCAGTAAATCTACTTAATTTACGCCCAGAAATATGTACACTCTTGCTTATCAAGTCACCTGAATGGTACAAATTACAATCGCAAGACATGGCTACAAAAATAGAGAAACTGAAAAAAATTAGTTACAATAAAGAATTCGTCCGTTTTACTGAAGTAAAAGATAAAAACGATTTCATATATAAAGTTGAATACATTGAAGATGAGAATGAATTATTGAATTCATATTCCTTTTATCCAAATAAAATGGTGCCACCTGGAGCCGCTGCATTCTGGTTAGGTTATGATCTCATTAAAGAAATATTAATATGAGTCGAGCTGACTGAAAGATGTTTGAAAGTGTCGCGAAGAAAGATCCGAAAAATAGGTTATAGGGGAACGTTGTTGAATTGTTCTTAGCAAATCCATCTCCCAATACTGACGGTCAATTATTGTATATGAGCCAAGACGGAGCTATCAAAGCAATCATAAGAATTGACCCCCGCCCTAAAGGGAGCACGCAAAAGCGAATGTGCGCCTACTCGCAAGAACAACCCTTCGGGACAGTTTAGCAAGAATATACCAGGGGTTGAAGATTTAAACAAAACAGAGAGTTATAGTTTTTCTCTGTGTCCTCTGTGAACTCTGTGGTTTTTTCAAATACAACGGTAATAAAAAGTCTCGAATTTATCCAAAATCCAGCGGTTTATTGATGGTATAGCTAAAAATATACCTGATTGAGTAAGTATAATAATCTAAAACATATATTAAGCAGCACATGGCAGACAAATACGAACAGGTAATAGAGCTTGCAAAGCGCCGCGGGTTCCTGTGGAGCTCGTTCGAGCTGTACGGCGGGACCGCAGGTTTTTACGATTATGGTCCGCTCGGCGCCATGCTCAAGCGCCGGGTCGAGAACACCTGGCGGGATATATTCGTAATAAATGAGGGGTATTATGAGATAGAGGCGCCGACCATCGGTATTGAGGATATTTTTATCGCATCCGGGCACGTCGGCGGTTTCTCCGACCCCCTGACCGAATGCCAGAAGTGCCACGAAGCTTTCAGGGCAGACCATCTCGTCAAGGATATTGTGGATAACCCCGATACCCTGAGCGCCGATGAACTTACCGAGATAATCAATAAGAATAATATCAAATGCCCGGAATGCGGTGGAAAACCCGGCGCAGTTTATGAGTTCAACCTGATGTTCAAGACAAGCATTGGTCCGGGTGGAAAACGGGCAGGGTACCTCCGCCCCGAGACCGCCCAGGGGATGTTCGTGGATTTCCCGCGCCTCCTGAAATTCTACCGCGACCATCTGCCCTTCGGTGCAACGCAGATAGGGAAAGCCTACCGCAATGAGATATCCCCGCGCCAGGGTGTGATACGCCTGCGCGAATTCACACAGGCAGAGGCTGAGATATTCATCGATCCCAGGGACAAGACACATCCGAAATTCAATGAAATCTCGGATGTTGTCCTGAATCTTTATTCCCAGGCAGGACAGGCAGCCGGAGAATCTCAAAAGATGTCCATCAAAGAGGCGATAGAAAATGGCATAATTGCCCATGAATTTCTTGGCTACTGCCTTGCAATGACGTATCAGTTTTTGGCGCGCGTCGGCGTATCGCCTGAAAAACTGCGTTTCAGGCAGCATATGAAGGACGAGATGGCGCACTATGCAGCGGATTGCTGGGATGCCGAGATATTGAGCGACCGCTTCGGCTGGGTCGAGGTCGTGGGTATTGCTGACAGGACTGATTATGACCTGAAAGCCCATGCCAAACAGAGCGAGACCGAGCTGGCTGTATATGTTCCTTATGATAATCCAAAAAAGATCGAGCGTTTCACGGTCAAACCCAATATGGGTATCCTCGGACCCAGGTTCAAAGGGAAAGCAGCTAAGATAGCAAACGCGTTGAAAGCATTGAAGCCTGAAGAGCTGTCAGGGGATGTTATCGAGCTGACGATTGACGGTGAAAAAATAACGATTGAAAAAGATGCGGTCGCATTTGAAAAAGTGACGGAGGAAGTTCACGGCGAAACTATCATACCTCATGTGATAGAGCCCTCTTTCGGCATAGACAGGATAATATATTCTCTTCTTGAGCACTCCTATTTTGAGGAGGAAGCCGTTGAAGAAGGAGAAGAAGATAAAACGCGGATAGTTTTGCGCCTCCCGCCGGAGGTTGCGCCTGTTCAGGCAGCCGTGCTGCCCCTGCTTACGCGCGATGAACTTGTAAAACCTGCGAACGAGATAGTAAAAATGCTTCGCAAAGCCGGGATACTGGTCGCTTATGATGATTCAGGCACTATCGGCAGGCGGTACAGGAGGAACGATGAGATCGGTACGCCGTATTCCATAACAGTGGATTACCAGACGCTTGAGGACGGCACTGTTACTATCAGGGACAGGGACACGATGAAACAGGTACGAGCTGGCATGAGTGATATTGCAGACAATGTTTGCGACCTGATATATGGCGGCAAATCCTTTGAGGATTCCGGCAGAAGAGTATAGAATACTTGTATGTTCGACCTATTCTCCAGTGAGCTGCGAAGAAAAGCGTTCCATCTGACAGGTTCTCTTATCCCGATAGTCTATTATTTCCTGGACAGGGAAACGGCATTGATAGGGCTTTCAATTATTAATGCCGTCCTTTTATTGATCGAATGGCTTCGCCTCAAAGGAAAAATAGAGATGCCGAAAGTATTGCTGCGTCCGCATGAGAATAAACAGGTCGCAGCGTATATCTATTTCCAGGCGGCTGCTCTTATCTCTGTCCTGGTATTCGATAAAACGATAGCCATAGCTGCATTATTGATGCTGGCATTCGGGGATACGGCATCGGGGCTGGCAGGTTCAATGATAAAAGGCGGGGATATCCGCAACCATGATACAAAAAAGATTGTGATCAAGCCCTTGCCGATAATGGCTACAATGTTTGTGGTATGTTTGATGACAGGGCTTGCTCTTTTAAGCCTGCCTCTGGCAAAGGATATGGTTTATTTATCTCTTCCTGTATATATTGCGGGCGCTGCCGGTGCCACGCTGGGGGATGCAATCCCGTTGCGGATTTATGGAAGACCAGTGGATGACAACCTCATGATACCGCTCCTGTCGGGAGTATTCATGAGCGTTGTCAGGGTTTTTTAGAATCCTGATGATTTTCCATGGGTAGGTTTCACGGGAATATCCTATCACCGTAACATATATATATTCTAATAATAATTATTATAATGAGGAGCATGTGGTATAGGAGGCTATGAGGTACTGGAGAAAATCAGATGGAATCAAACGAGGTAGTTCTGTGGATGGAGAAGTGCGCTCCTGAGAGGCTGACAGCAAATAAGGTAATGCTGTGTACAAGGAACATCTTTTTGCTTGAGAACATGCGGGACTTTTACCCGGATGAATATCATGCAATCATACAGAGCAGCGGTTCAGCAGGGATTATAAAATTATAAAAATTCCAGGTCTGCTCTATTTTTTAATCTTTTAACATTCTTACCATTTTAACTGCAGCTTCGACCGCGCGCTTTGCATAATCCACACGCTCGTGAGCATCAAGCCTGCTCATGCCCGGACCGGATATCCCGAGGGTTATGGGCTTATTGTTCTCCAGAGCAAGATCTGCAATTTTCCTCGAAGCATGCTGGATCACGATCTCATCGTGTTTTGTGGCTCCCTGTATCACACAGCCGATTGTCACGACTGCATCAATACCCGTATCCTCAGCAAGCTTCTTTACTGCCAGAGGCATATCGAAAACACCGGGTACGTATAGTATCTTCTCAACCGAAGCGCCAAGAAAAGCCGCATGTTCTTTCCCAAGGGTTTCCATCTGGATAGTTAGATCACGGTTGAATTCCGAAACAACAAATCCGAGTTTAATACTCATTTTTTGCACCTGAGTTTATCATATTCTTCGGTATGTCTATATAATTAACTATTGGGGTTCCGGGAAAAGACTGGGTTACAGCATGGGCGTTGACCTGAAGCACTATTGAAGCATCCGGGAGCAGGTCATGTGGAGGCTATGAGCTATCACAAATACGGGCTCATGAAAGAGAGGCTGATACGGATGAGAAATGGGTCTGTGGTCGTGAGGAAGATAGAATAGAAGTTTCAGTAAAGGATAAAAAGGTTTAGAACCATACTAATTGATTAGGGAGGTTTCTGGTTGCCGAGGAAAAAGATCTTGGAGTTGAGTGTGGACTGGCTTTCGATTCTTGACCCCGAAGGTAATGTGGATGAGAGTCTGGAGCCTGACCTGGATAAGGGAACGCTTGAAAAAATTTACAGGACGATGGTATTGACCCGCCTTTTCGATGACAAAGCCTTAAAGCTCCAGCGCCAGGGCAGGATGCTTACCTTCGCCTCGTCTCTCGGGCAGGAAGCAACCACAGTGGGGAGCGCTTTTGCCCTGAAGCCTGATGACTGGTTCTTCCCTGCCTTCAGGGAGCAGGGAGTCGAGATAGCAAGAAGTATACCTGTTAAGCTTCTCTATATTTACTGGATGGGGTCTGAAGATGCTTACATCGAACTGCCTCCTAAAAATTTTCCAATAGCCATACCGGTAGCCACCCAGATACTCCACGCCGTAGGGGCTGCGTGGGCGGCGAAGATCAAAAAGGAAAATATAGCTTCTATCGTCTATTTCGGGGATGGCGCAACCTCTGAAGGGGATTTCCACGAAGGTATGAATTTCGCAGGCGTGTTCAAAACCCCGACCGTTTTCATCTGCCAGAACAACCAGTACGCCATCTCGCTGCCAAGAGAAAGACAGACAGCCTCTAAAACGCTTGCGCAGAAAGCTTTAGCTTATGGTTTTGATGGCATCCAGGTTGATGGGAACGATGCGCTTGCCGTGTACAGCGCAACAAAAGCAGCCCTTGAAAAAGCAAGGTCCGGCGGCGGACCTACATTGATAGAGTGCGTCACCTACCGCATGGGTGCACATACTACATCCGATGACCCTACAAAATACAGGCAGATGGCGGAAGTGGAGGAGTGGAAGAAAAAAGACCCCATAAAACGCTTTCAGATTTACCTTGAAAAGAAGGGTATCTGGAGCCAGGATTACGAGGATAAGCTGATTAAAGAACTTACGGCAGAAATCGAGAAAGCTGCTGAAGAGGCTGAAGCATATAAGCCGAGGCTTGAGAACATATTCAAATATGTGTACGCGCAAATGCCTCCGAGCCTGAAAGAGCAGATGGATGAACTCCTTGCTTATGTCTCAAAAAAGACGGAGGGATGAGAGTGGCTAAACTCAACATGGTGCAGGCGATAAACCTCGCGCTGCGTGAAGAAATGGAAAGAGACCCCGGTGTGATAGTGATGGGCGAGGATGTAGGCATGGATGGCGGGGTATTCAGGGTAACAGAAGGTCTACTGAACAAGTTCGGAGGTGAGAGGGTGATAGATACGCCTCTTGCTGAGTCCGGTATCGTTGGGACGGCGATAGGTATGGCTGTTTCCGGGCTCAAGCCTGTGGCTGAGATACAGTTCGAAGGTTTCAGTTATATGACCATAGACCAGCTTGCAGCCCATGCTTCCAGGATAAGATACCGCTCCCGGGGCACGTATCACTGCCCTATGGTAATAAGGGCGCCCTATGGAGGCGGTGTCCGGGCGCTGGAACATCACTCTGAGGCTGTGGCAACGTTCTATATCCATATCCCGGGCATGAAAGTGGCGATCCCATCATCCCCTTATGATGCGAAAGGTCTTCTCATCTCCGCTATCAGGGACCCCGACCCGGTTTTCTTTTTCGAACCCAAGAGGCTTTACCGCGCTTTCAGGGAAGAGGTTCCGGAAGGCGAGTACACCGTGCCCCTCGGCAAAGGAAAGAAGCTCGCAGAAGGCGATGACGTTACCCTGATATCATGGGGCGCTATGGCAAGAGTATGTCTTGAAGCCCTGAAACTGGTGAAGGATGTCAGTGTTGAGTTGATAGACCTGCGCACGCTCTCTCCCCTGGATGATAAGATGATAATAGACTCGGTAAGGAAAACAGGCAGGGCAGTGATAGTGCACGAGGAGCCAAGAACGCTGGGTCCAGGTGCTGAGATTATTGCAAGGATTAACGAAAAGGCATTCCTTTATCTTGAGGCGCCTGTTAAAAGGGTTACGGGGTATGACGTTCCAATGCCTCTGCCCAAGCTTGAGGATTACTACCTGCCAGATGCTGAGAGGGTGGCAGATGCCATAAAAGAGGTAGCAACTTTCTGAGGTGTGAAAATATGGTCGATGTAAAGTTCCCGGATGTTGGTGAGGGTATTACCGAAGGTACGCTTGTGAAATGGCTGGTGAAGGAAGGCGATGAAATAAAGGCTGACCAGGCTGTTGCTGAGATCGAGACCGATAAGGCTATCGTAGAGATCCCATCCCCGAAAGCAGGGAAGGTCTCGAATCTTTACGGAAAAGAGGGGGATATTATAAAAGTAGGAAGCACCCTGGCTTCCCTGGCGATGCCGGGAGAAGAGGTCAAACCTTCTGAAGAGATCAAACCTCCCAAACCGCCCGAAAGGGGCAAAAAACCGGAAAAGCCAAAAGAGATGCCTGAGAGGGTTTTAGCCACGCCTTCTACAAGGCGGCTTGCAAGGGAACTCGGCGTGGACATATCAAAAGTTGAAGGTACAGGACCAGGCGGCAGGGTAACTGATGAAGGTATCAGGAAGTTTTCGCAAGTTAAGCCTGAGGCAATGCCGGAGGCAAAGCCCCCTGAAGCTGCGCCGCCTGAGGCAGTGCCTGAAATAAAAGCTCTGGAAGAGAGGATTGCGATAAAAAGCATCCGAAAAACTATTGGAGAGCGGATGGTCCAATCCATGTTCACGGCTCCGCATGTGACTTCGATGGATGAGGCTGATGTCACAGAGCTTGTGAAACTCAGGGAAAAGGAGAAAAAAGCAGCAGAACAGAAAGGAACAAAACTTACCTACCTTGCATTTGTCGTCAAGGCGGTAACTGTTGCGTTGAAGCAGCATCCGTATTTGAACGCATCTATTGATTCCCAGAAGAACGAAATTGTGCTGAAGCACTATTACAACATCGGGATCGCTGTAGATACTCCCGATGGCCTGATGGTGCCTGTTATCAAGAACGCCGACCGGAAGAGCATCATGGAACTGGCGCAGGAGACGGAAAAACTTGCCGAGGAGGCGCGCAGCAGGAAGATCAAACTTGCGGATTTGAAGGGCAACACCTTCACTATAACAAACATAGGAAGCATAGGCGGGATTTTCTCAACGCCAATAATCAATCCGCCGGATGTCGCTATTCTCGGCGTGCACAGGATAAGGGACATGCCAGTGGTGATTGACGGGGAGGTAAAGGTTCGGAAAATCCTGCCGCTTGTCATATCATTTGACCACAGGGCGCTTGACGGTGCGCAGGCTGCGCGGTTCATGAATACGCTGATAGAGCACCTGAAAGACCCGGATTTGCTGCTGATCGATATAATGTAAAACCTCTGTGGGTTCTGTTCAGCGGAATTTGGGAGAAAGTAAAAATAGCATGAAAAATAATTATAAATTGGGAGCATGCCAAAACTTGTTATCATCTACGGCACTGGTTCGCATAACACCGAGCGCATGGCAGTCGCAATAGAGGAAGGCGCACGGGCAGAAGGGATAGAGACCGTGCTAAGAAATGTGAACGATGCGAACAGGGATGAACTCAGGGACGCCGATGCCGTAGCGGTCGGTTCGCCCAATTACAACCATGCCATGATGCCCACGGTGAAGAAATTCCTGGGCGGGCTTTCTGATCTTGACTTATCCGGGAAAGCCGGGCTTTCGTTCGGCTCTTACGGGTGGAGCTTTGAAGCCACGCAGGAGATTAACAGGATATTAACAGCCTGCGGTATGGAAATGGTGCAGGACCTTAACATAAAGAGGATGCCGGGTGATGAAGAGCTTGAGCTGTGCAGGAGAGCTGGCTCGCTGTTGGCGAGTAAAATCAAGAAGTAAAGAGGAAAATATGCAATACACTTAGAGCCTGTCTGAATATTTCTTCATGCGCTTGAAAGTTTAATACGAACCAGTCGTTTAACCATTAAGTGTGCCATAACAGCATAAATAAAAGCTCTCAGAGATTCATGTATAAAAGCCAAAATAAAAGTTCACTCATTCTGTATCTACTCGTCCTTTGCATCAACTCTATGAAATTACATCTACCGACAAACTATTTATAACAGGAACTCAGATGTATATTTACCCTTGCTTCAGGGAAAGTGGATGTAGACTCAGCGAGTCTATAATCTCAGGCAGGATGCATTTCGTAGCGTAGTGGGGTATAATTGCTCGCTAATTGTTTTGTTACCTGCTTTATTCCCCGAAAAAAAGGAAAGGAAAATAAGGTTGTGTGTACGTCTATGATTGAAATACTATTGTAATAGTTACAATAGGTAATTGAGTTACCCGCTATGAAAATCTTAGGTCGATAAACGATTCTATTACAATAGTAGGTTTTCAGTTGTTGAGACGCACGACCGAAAATAAAAGGGTAGGAAAATAGGTCGTGTACTCCTATGATTGAAATATTATTGTAATAAGTTACAATAGGAAATTAAGCAGGTTACCCGCTGTGAAAATCTTAGGTCGATAAACTATTGTAACTTTACAATAGCATGTTTTCAGTTGTTGAGACACACGACCGGAAAATAAAAGGAGCATCAATAGGTGGAGGAATAATCTATGTTAAGTAAAAGAATTTGGATTTATGTAGCGATTATGCTACTGACCGCAGGAACTGCAGCAGCGCTTACACCGCAAGAGCAACTTGGAAAGAATTTATTCTTTGACACAAACCTGTCAGAGCCGGCAGGACAGACCTGTGCAAGCTGCCATGACCCGAATACTGCGTTTGCAGAACCAGACAAGAATCTGCCCGTCTCTGAAGGTGTGATACCCGGCAGATTCGGAACCCGTAACTCGCCCAGTGCAGCATACGCTGTTTTCAACGGACAGTTCACTTTGAAAAGTGGTATCATGGGCGGTCAGTTCTGGGACGGAAGGGCAGCTAACCTTACAGAGCAGGCAAAAGGACCGTTCGTTAACCCGGTAGAGATGAACAATCCTAATAGATCAAGCGTTATAGGAAAGATAAATAATTCTGCCTATGCCGCACTCTTCGAGCAGATATGCGGTCCAAATGCCTTCGATTCGGCCAATACCAATCGTTCCTACGACTGCATGGCAGGTGCGATAGCAGCGTTCGAGGGGACAAGTGAGCTCAACAAGTTCACATCGAAGTTCGATGCTTATCTTAGCGGTACATATACGCTGACTCCAGATGAAGACCGAGGGCGGAGGTTGTTCGGAGGCAGCGGCAAATGCACCCACTGTCACCCTGATAACGGTAATCCAGTGGTGTTTTCCGACTTTAAGTTCCACAACATCGGCATACCAAAGAACTCAGAGTTCCCGTTCCCTGCGAATCCGGCAAATTTCCCTGCTGATCCCGGTCTAGGAGGTTTCCTGAACGACCCCAGGCAGAATGGCCAATTCAAAACACCGCACCTGCGCAATATCAATGTCACAGGGCCTTACATGCATAACGGTGTATTGAAGAACTTGAAGCAGGTCGTGCATTTCTATAATACCAGAGATGTTCTTGGCGTGTGTTCCAACAGCACGGATCCTGGATTCGGCATTACATGCTGGCCAGCACCTGAGACAATGACGAACCTAGACAGCAGCTTTATGGGCAACCTCGGTCTCACCGATACTGAGGAGAACGCAATAGTTGCGTTCATGCAGACCTTTACGGATGGATTTACTCCCTGAATCCCTGGCAAAAGGAGGAAAAATATATGAAAACGAGTAAATTTGGAATTATGTTAGCAGTAGCTCTGCTGACATTATCTCTGGCAGCATTCAGTATGGTAGGATTGGGAGGCAATACTGCAACTGAAACAACAACACACACCTACTTCATCGCAGCAGATGAGGTGGAGTGGGACTATGCTCCAAGCGGCATAAACCAGATAACAGGCTTGCCTTTTGGTGATGCAGAAAATGTCTTCGTACAGCAGACGATGAATAGGATCGGCAAGGTATATATCAAGGCTCTGTACCGTGAGTATACAGACGCCACATTCACAAAACTGAAGCCTATACCTGCGAAATGGAAGCATCTTGGTCTACTTGGACCAGCGATCCAGGCTGAGGTGGGCGACACGATCAAAATAGTGTTCAAGAACAACGCAAGCTTCAATTTCAGCCTGCATCCGCATGGTGCATTCTACAATAAAGACTCCGAGGGTGCACCATACAACGACAGCACATTCGGTTCGGATAAGGCTGACGATAGCGTACAGCCAGGTGCTACCGTAACACTGACATGGCAGGTTCCTGAACGTGCAGGTCCAGGACCAAATGATGGTAGCTCCATTATGTGGATATACCATTCGCATGTCGACGAATCTGGAGATACAAATGCAGGGCTTGTAGGACCGATGATAATATACAAAGACAATTCAACCACGACTAATCCAAAAGAACCAAATGATATCCAGCCCAAAGATGTGGACAAAGAGTTCGTGACCTTGTTCACAGTAATGGACGAGAACCGAGCTCCCTATATAGATCAGAACATCCAGACATTCATTAACCTACAACATAACCATACAATGCCTCGTGAACTGTTGAAAGCAGATGATGGGTTCATCGAGAGCAATCTGATGCATTCTATCAACGGTTACGTGTTCGGCAACCTGCCATTAGACAGCCTGACAATGAGGCAGGGCGAGAGAGTGCGCTGGTATGTATTCGGCATGGGCACAGAGGTAGATCTGCATACGCCGCACTGGCATGGCAATACTGGTCTGTTTAACGGAATGCGAACCGATGTACTGGACATTCTGCCAGCTAGCATGAAAGTCCTGGATATGGTACCTGATAATCCGGGCATATGGCTGTACCACTGCCATGTAAACGACCACATAGATGCTGGCATGCTCGCAAGGTATAATGTCCTGACGTGAGTCGAAAACAAAAGCTGCACCAGGATTGCAATCCTGTGCAGCTTATTAAAATGGGGTCAAGGGGTGAGCAATACCCTACTCTTCAGAGTTAATGGCATTAAGTTAGCTTCTGGGATCAGTAATTTTCGCCTTAACTTAATGCCATTATTCTTAATAGGGGGTCAACCATTGGCAAAAAAAACCAAAGTAAAATATAAAGATCAAATATGGACATAAAAAACAAAAGTAAATAAATTAAAAGAAAGGTGGAAAAAAATATGAAAACAAAACAACAAAGAATCGAAAATGAACAAAAAGGCATAATGGATTCGATTACGAGAAGGGATTTTCTCAAAGTTTCTGGAGCAGTAACATTGGTAGCATTAGGCGGTGGGCAGCTACTCAACATTCCTGAAGTCGTTGCCGCCAGGCCTGGCCCAACCACCCGTAACTCGCTATATATTCCTCCCATCGTCTCACCAAGCGGATTAACTCTGACGGAGGCGCCTGCCACGGTGAACGTAGGTGGAGGAACAATGGCGTCGGTATGGGCATACAATAACTCACTACCAGGCCCAACTATCATAGCATCTCAGGGTTCGACAGCTAGCATCAATCTGGTAAATGGTTTGTCACAAGAGACAATTACACACTGGCATGGCATGATTGTTGACGGGTTAAATGATGGCCATCCAAAGTATGCAATTCCTCCTGGCGGTACGAAGAACTATAACTTCGCTATCAACCAGAGGGCAGCATTGAACTGGTACCATCCTCATACCCACATGCTCACAAATGAACAGGTGGCTATGGGACTTGCTGGCGCCTTCATTGTAACTGATAATGAAGAAAGTGCTCTCGGCCTTCCTTCGGGTAATTATCAGGTTCCGCTCGTGGTGAGGGATGCCAGCTTCGACGCAGCGTATAATATGGTGTACAGATCGGGGGGAGGCGACACACCAATGGTCAATGGCACTCTCAACCCGTATCTAGAAGTAGACACTGCTCGATATCGTTTCCGAGTACTCAGCGGTGCGCAGAATAGGATCTTCGGATTGGCATTGAGTAATGGTGCTCCATTCACGCTCATAGGCAACGATGGTGGATTGTTAGAGACTTCTGTTCCTGGGCTAACGCAGATAGATTTGGCTCCAGCCGAACGAGCTGACATAATCATAGACTTTCGTGGACTACCAGTGGGTAGTAGCATCATGCTGAAGGATCTCCGCACAGGCTGGGACCTGCTGGAGTTCAGGGTTACACGGACGGTCACTGATACTGGAACGACTCCCACGGCACTGTCGACAATCACAAAGCTGTCAAACCCGGTAAGGACACGAGTCTTCAATTTTGAGGGCATGTCAAGGATCAACGGCCAAGTATACGACATCAATCGGATAGATTTCCAGGTACCATTTGGCGAAACTGAACTCTGGCGTTTCACAACGAAAGGTGCCGCACCACACCCCGTGCATATACATGGAGCATCCTTCCAAATACAGTCACGGACAGGTGGTCGTGGTCAGCTCTTCCCGTGGGAGCAGGGATGGAAAGATACAGTCCTGCTTGATGATGGCGAAACCGTAGAGATCCTGATCCGCTTCGACCAATTCAGGAGCGTAGGCGGCGATGGCAAAGGCCTCTACTTAATCCACTGCCACAGGCTGGAACACGAGGATAACGGTATGATATCCAATTTCGAAGTCGTCTAAAGGCATAGTCAATGAGTTGCGAGGTCTAACAATTATTATACATAAAAATGAGAAAGGGATTATTCTAACTTCATGCAGGAAGCAATTTCAAAAGTTTAATATTTTCTGGATGGGGCTCACTCACTACACAAGGTTTATTAATTCCCAGACCAAAACTCTGCTTGGGGAGGTGATTAACTTTGACTAAGGAAATAAACTGTAAGAAATGTAGCTTTATGATCAGAAGCGAGAATGAAGATGAGCTAGTCTCGTTCGTACAGAAGCACAACAAAAATATGCACAACTGGGAGACATCAAAAGAAGAACTGCTCAGAGCTGCAAAAGAAGTGTAGACCAATCCGGAATGTGTTCGTCATCAGGGGTGCCCGGGGCGTTTATAAGGCGCACAAGCCCGGCAGAGCCAGCCTGACCGCGGTTGGCGACCCCCTGTGCCGGAGAGTGAAGCCGTCATGCGCTGCTCCGTCGCGCCTGTTCAATCTGAATGTGGTCGTTGCCGGCGGGACAGCAACACCTGAAGCACCCGCTTTTGAAGCGATACTGCCATCCCGACTTTGCTGGTGTCACTACGGGTCGGAAGAAGGTGAAGACTGTATAAAAACTGCTATTTTCCAGCATTTCATACCTTAAACGGTGACAAATGAAAGCTGATTTTGGTAAACAATTTGGGTATAATACTGGGAAAAACATTTAGATAACCATATCAATTTGAAATTATGAAAAAAACGGGTCTTTATCTCACCGCTTCTATTGCATCGGTAACTTATTTTATTATAGCCGTTATTCTAAAATATTCTCCACATAATAATATTCTGGATTTGAAAAATGCTTTAATAGGCGCTGTTATTTTCTGGATAGTTTTTTTTCTGCTGCATCCATTCCTTAATAAACGAGTTAAATGTTGATATGATACGGTCAACTTCTTGTAAGGTTGAATAGAACCTTTTACCAGACCCAGCCCAATCCTGCAACACTGTTACGAAATCGTTATAAATAAATAAAACATAACCATGTTTCATGGATAGGCTGTTAGGAAGTATAATTGATGATTATACCCTATACAGAATTATTCAATCAATTATTACAATACTTATCCTGGTAGCGGTTTATCTTAGTATACAAATAACGCTTGCGTTGAAATTCACAAAAAAGAGCGTAACTGATTCAAATAGTGCAATTCCACAAAGAAAAAGTTTCAACAGAAATACTATATATATATTAGTTGCAGGTTTTTTTATGTTTCTCCATGAATTTCTTGAAGGGTTTGAGAAAGATG
Source organism: Candidatus Methanoperedens nitratireducens (assembly GCF_900196725.1). Classification (GTDB taxonomy): domain Archaea; phylum Halobacteriota; class Methanosarcinia; order Methanosarcinales; family Methanoperedenaceae; genus Methanoperedens; species Methanoperedens nitroreducens_A. Next base: position 14,026 of record NZ_FZMP01000044.1, read on the forward strand.
TGGCGGATTATACAACCTATGAATTTTTTGAGCTTATTGCACTTTCAGGATTAGTATTGTTTTTGTATGATTGGCATAAAACATTGAAGAAATTAAAGAAAAGTGATTTTGAAGTGGTCCTGTCAAGGCTACCTTGAGAGCCTTTTCATTTTACTGAACCGACTGCTGCTAAACTCAGGCATGCTTACTAGAAATTTAAAATGTCCACTGCTCAAAACCCAAATGCTTTACTGTCTGATAACCTGTTCTCCCAAACCCGGCTCTAAAGTATAGTTTATATATGCTCAAATTAATTTAAGGCACATGAGCAGAACCAGCTTACGAGAGATAGTACATCTTGTAGCCTCTTTACTCGTGCTGACAATAGCGTTCACATACCCGAACCTGATCCCTCAGGCGCTGTTGGCAGCGGCTTTTGGCGTGGGAACTGGTTTTCTTCTCCATGAGCTGGCTCATAAATTTACGGCTCAGAGATACGGTTATGCCGCGGATTATGAAGCAAGTCCAATGGGGCTTATGATGGCGCTTGGTCTTTCATTAGCAACAAACGGGGGTTTCGTATTCGCAGCACCAGGCGCGGTGATGATTCGTGGTAAAAGGGTCTATTACAACCCTCTTGAAGACCGCTACCGGGATTCCCATCAAGCCACAAAGGAGCTTGCGTATATTTCTGCCTCCGGCGCGGTCGTGAACCTGGTACTTGCCATATTATTTTTAATAGCTACATTTTTCGTTGCGCCTCGTAGCTTTGCAAGTATGGTCTTAATAAGAAGCGCCTTTATCAATGTGTTCCTTGGGGTGTTCAACATGATACCTTTCGGTCCGCTTGATGGTGCAAAAGTCTGGCAGTACAACCGTTCATTATGGCTGATGGTAATGATCCCGTCTATACTACTGTTCATACTTTTTATCGCATAATCCTGCACTACCATGTGCTTTATATAACCAGAAAAAGAAACTATACAGGTAACGGGTTAGATAATGAAGTTCAAGATTAGAAGGTTTGACGGGAAAAAAATATGGTACGATACTTTCGAAGTAAAGGTCAGGCCCCGGATGTCAGTGCTTGACGGGCTTTTCCAGATACAGGATGAGCTGGATAGCTCTCTTGCTTTCAGGTATTCCTGCCGCGGAGGGGTATGCGGCTCAAGCTCCATGCTCATAAACAAGAAGCACAGGCTTGCATGCCGCACGCAGGTAGCTGAGATAGCAAACGAACAGGTTATAAGCCCGGCTGCGTACGGTCCTATCGTAAGACCTCTTGTAAAAACAGGAGATTACATCCTTGTAGAGCCGCTCCCGAACCTTCCTGTAATTAAAGACCTGATAGTAGACCTCAAGCCTTTCTTCGAACATTATGAGTATATCCGGCCGTGGTTTGAAGACAATAATACAAGGCCTCTGGAAGAAACGCCGATGTCGCAAACAGAAATTAAAAAAGTAGACAGGTATGCTGCCTGTATCCTGTGCGGCATGTGCTATAGCTCATGTCCTGTCGCATCAAGGGACAGGGAATATCTTGGACCTGCAGCGCTTGCAAAAGCCTGGCGTTTTTACGCTGACACACGGAACAAGAACGTCGGAGATATCCTAAAAAGGGTAGACCTGAAGAGGGGCGTATGGGCGTGCGATGAGGTCTACCGCTGCGTCGAAGTGTGCCCCAAACAGGTACCTCCGACCAATGCAATCACGCATTTCATGAGACGCATCATGATGCATAGACTGAAAATAATAAGGTAACCATGGAGAAAGAAAGGGCATACGGAACCGGGATGTGGGCATGGCTGCTTCAGCGTATCACAGGGTTCCTGCTGGTGATATATCTGTTCATGCACGTCGCATGGGTTCACGGGATAAACACGCCATTTAATTTTTTATTTGTCCCGACAGCTACAGCGTTCTTTATCCTGCTTCTACTCGCCGTCCCTCATGCGCTGAACGGTTTCCGTGTTTTCACTCTGGACTTCGGGATAAAAGAAAGAGCGCAGAAAATATTGTTCTGGGTGCTTATGCTCATCGGGGTTCTGGTGATTATCCTGTCTTACAGGTCAAGATTTGGAGGGTAAATATTGAAAGAGTACGATATGATAGTTATAGGGACTGGCTCTTCAATGAACTTTATCAGCCCTATAGCCGAAACGCATGTCAAAATAAAGATCGCGATCATTGATAAAGACGAACCCGGTGGCATATGCCTGACACGGGGATGCATACCTTCCAAAATTTTGCTATATCCCGCTGAACTCGTTCGGGAAATAGGGCGTGCAGCAGAGTTCGGCATCGGTGTGGAGTTAAAAAGCATTGATTTTAAAAAAGTAATGGAAAGGATGAGAGGCAAGATCTCAAAAGACATAGACGCGATACGCAGGGGTTTATCGAGCAGCCCGAACATAGATTATTACCGGGACTTTGCCGAATTCGTTGAACCCTATACAATAAAAGTAGGTACTGAGACGATCACTGCAAAGATGATATTTCTCTGCACGGGTTCAAAACCAAAAATACCGCCTGTAAAAGGTCTTGCCGAAGCGGGGTATCATACAAGCGATACTGTGTTGAAAATGAATGAACTTCCGGAAAGCATCGCCATCATGGGAGGCGGGTTCATTGCAGCAGAGTATGCCCATTTTTTCTCAGCCATGGGTTCAAAGGTAACCATCATAGGGAGAAACCCCAGGTTCCTGCCTGACGAAGAGCCGGAGACCTCAGAACTGGCAAGGAGAGGGATGTCAAAGTACATGGACATTATTACAAATCATGAGATCATTGAGGTACAGGCAGCCGGCAGAAAGAAAAAGATAATCGCGCAGCAAAGAGGCAGCGAGAAAAACATCGAGCTTGTTGCTGATGAAATACTTGTCGCTGCGGGAAGGGCTTCAAATACGGACATACTCCACCCGGAGAAGGGCGGGATAAAAACAGACGGTCAGGGATGGATAGTTGTAAATGAGTATTTTGAGACCTCAAAGCCGAATATCTGGGCTTTCGGGGACGCGGATGGAAAGTACCTTTTCAAACATGTGGCGAACTATGAATCCCGCGTCGTCTTCTCGAATGCGTTTCTCGGGAAAAAGGTCAAGGCTGATTATCATGCCGTCCCGTATGCTATTTTCTCATATCCTGAAATAGCGGGTGTGGGTTTGAAGGAGAAGGAAGCCATAGAAAAATATGGAGAGAAAAATGTCCTCATAGGTTTTTCCATGTACCAGGATACAGCCAAAGGCGAAGCCATGGAAGTGAAACATTGTTTTGTGAAAGTGATCGTGGAAGTTAATACGAACAGGATTCTGGGTGCGCATATAATCGGCCCCCATGCATCTGTCCTCATACAGGAGGTCGTAAACCTCATGTACACTCCCGAGCAGAGCTTCTCTCCCATCCTTAATGGAATGCACATCCATCCGTCATTAAGTGAGGTCGTGGAGAAGGCGTTCATTTCGCTTATACCGCCTGCCCATTATCGACATATCCTGGAAGAACACATCTTTTAATTTGAATACTATACTATTAGAGTAATTATATATTCCCTGAAAACATTACCCAGTATAAATGCCGAACACTCAAGCTTCAGACGGAGTATCAACTTTAATAAAACATAAATGGACTATTGCGCTGGCGTTTATTATCTTTTTGACCGCAGCCACGTTCATGTATATTATTCTCCCGCTGCTGGATGGCATAATCATGGGATTGGTCCTTGCATACGTCGCAAGACCGCTTAAGTACTTTATCGACAGGCGAGCCCCACGATTATCCCCGTATATTGCCACAGGTGCTATTGTCATTCCCATTTTCCTTATCATCGGGCTGGGTATCATCGAGATATTCAACTACATGGTCTGGGTGATAAATAACCAGGATTATGTTACCGGGGTTTTAATTAACCTTGTGGGAAGACTTGACCTGCCTGAATTTGTACGCAGCAAGACCATAGATATTATTTCGAACTTCGCTTCATACATATTGCCGATAATACAGCAATTGCCTGTTGGAAAAATCGGTTACACTCTTGTGCTTTTTGCAATTAATATCCTGATAGCGGTCATACTCTGCTTTTACCTGCTGGTCGACGGCAGCAGGCTTATTGATAAAGCAATAGACATAACTCCCCATGAAGTAAATGATTTCTCCCGGAAATTCATAAAACACTTTGACGGAATTCTTTCCGCATTATTCATAGGAAATTTCTACAGTGCGATTGCTACCGGGCTTTTGTCATTGATCGTTTTCTGGGCATTCGGTTTTACCAATGTACTTGCGCTTTCCGCCCTGATGCTCATTGCCTCCATAGTCCCGTTCCTTGCAGGCTGGATGGTGGTTATACCGCTTGTGATCTATAGATACATTGAATTGGGAAGCGAGAATGCGACTGTTTTTTTTATAGTTTCTTTACTGGTGGTAATAATCCCTCCCGAACTCCTCATAAGACCGTACATTATCAACTATCAATCGAACATGCACCCGATGCTTATCATCATAGCATTCATCGGGGGCGGTCTTGTCGGCGGGATTGCAGGGTTCTTTATAGCCCCTATCCTGCTCGGGGCGATTGTTGCTGCGTACAGGGCGAGTGCGGAGTTGAGGGCGAAAACGGCTAAAGCTGCACCTTCTTATAGCCCGTAAATTGTAAATCAACTAAAAGCTATCTTTAAGTTAGTGAGTCTTTCTTGAAAAGAATGAGGCTGCTTTGAGGCAGGTGGGACGAAGTAAGGAAGGGATCACATTTATACATATTTTATTTTCCCTTCAAGACTTAAAAAGACCGAATTCAAAAGTTATACCGTTGTATCTTTTGGGTGTAGAAGCGCTATTGAGCGGTTTTTTGGAGATATCGAATGCAGGATAAGGAGATTTTGGAATGGTTTCTTTGGAAACTATAACATAAAAAGTATGCAGCTATGGATAGAGGCATTTGCCGGATTCAGGAATTGTATCAAAGATCCTGAAGGTATCTTAAGTTGAAGGTCTCCGGCTGGATATTGGAAATAGTCAAGCGTAATGATGATATCAAAGGTTTCTAAGTTCCACCTCACCGGTGGATCGTATCAAATCTTCCTCAAGCATACGAAAAAATAAAAAGATTGATAACAGATTGCTCTGTCATCAATTTTTTAATTCTTTATTTATGGCAATTCTTCTATATCGGTTTTCAACGATTTGAAGAACAGGGATGTGCCGGCTCCAGACCCTTGGACCGTTATATTATGGACTCCCGCGGTAAGAGTTTTCCCGAAAGTAAAGCTATGCGCCTGCCATCCATCTTCTTCAGAATTTTGATCAAAAAAACGGCACCTGGAGGAACTGTTACTCCATTATCCAAAACTCTTATAGATAATGTGTTTGCAGAGCCTGTATTAGTTTCTGCGGAAAAGGTGGCAGTAAATTCACAGGTGACTGGGCAAGATACAAACTGCGTCAGTAAACTTGTTTGTCCGGCATTCATACCAATAAGAGCTGTGCTGGATGTGAACTGCATCTCGTGAAAGGCTGGACTACTCAACTCCTTTCCGCCAGGTTGTACAGGAGTTTTGTCTTCAGGCGCAATTTCTCTTTTTGCATTCTCGTTTACGGCTACCACGGATATTGTCAACAACAGTACTGACAATATCGCTACTAAAAATATCTTTTTGTTCATATTCTTCTCCCACGTTTTTATTTCTCTTCTTTTCTTTATTTTCTCAATTCATTCAATCTTTTTGTTCGTTTACTGTTCTAATGCATTTGCCGCGCTATCTGTTTCCAGACAAATTCCAATGCATATATCGAATTTTTAGGTGCGGTTTAAAATCGTGAAACATACTCATATGCTGTTCTTTTTAATCTCCTAATTTTAAATTTATGACTTTATTTGTTCCTGCATTCAAGTTATAGAATAGGCGTAACCTAAACGTTCGGACGAATAACCGGCATCCCATCTGGATTTAATTATTTCTGCTGTGTAGTATCCGGAAACTGATGAATAAAATTCAACAATCTCATAGTTGTTATCATAAGACAATGAATATCCTGTGTAATTTCCAGAAGGGCTTTTTACACGTAAATCGAGATCTACTTTAAGCGTATCTCTACCATGTGGTCCTTTCGATCTCGAATTCCATGCTATTGCTACCCGTACTTTCTTACCTGAAGGCGCATAGAATGTGTAATTTATAGGATAACTTGTCGTTGAATAGATCATACCATATTTTAATTGATTATTTGCCACAACTTTGTATGCTTCACTGGCAACAACAGCTCCCATTCCATCATATTCACTCAATCTACTGCTTCCTTCTATATTGTGAATAGCAGATGCGAAAATCGCGGCTCTTACCGCTTCGGGCCATGATTTAAGTGATGAGTTATTGCTCATCAATAATGCGGCTTCGCCTGCAACTGCCGGTGCAGCCAGACTGGTCCCATCATATTCTCCTTCTATCCATGGATAGCCTGTACTTGTACTGGTTATTCTGCTTCCTACTGCGGCTACCTCTGGTTTTTCTCTATCAGAATGTTGTGAATATGGATCTATGTATGAGGAATACCATGCCATTACGTCATTCGGAGAGAACCAACTTGCTGTGTTCCAATCATCTATTGCACCCGTTGTTATTACATTCCAGGCATTCCCTGGTGTTGTGATGAGCCCTGCTGTATTTCCTGCAGACTTAACAATCGTTGGATAAGGCCATCGCGGAACTACATAGTCATAATATTTGTCCATTACGTGCAAACGTCCATCGCTTTCAATTCCCCAGCTCAGACTCAAAATATTTGCACCTTTGCTTAATGCCCAATCTGAAGCTGCTATCAAGCTCGATTCATAATAATCTAGTGAATTTGCACTGAGCAAATCGACGCCAGGTGCCACGCCTTTATATGTTGAATGAGTACTTTCGATAACTCCGGCAACAGCAGTTGCATGAAAATCAATATTGGGCGTTAGAGGCTTATAATATATTCCATCTTTTATGTAAGGATTGGCAAAAGCTATGCCATCATCTTCCACCACCGCAACTTTTACTCCATAGCCAGTTATTCCATAAGGCCATACCAGGTTAGCCCTAATCGTCGGGACTGAAGAATTGATTTCTGGTTTTGCTATTCCTTCTTTGTCAATGACCTCGACATCTCCCCTCGCCTCCAGTTCTTCTATGGCTTTTTTGCTCAATTCAGCGTATATTAAAGGTGCATATTGACTGGCATATCTTATCTTTCCTTTCTTTTTAATTTCAGCTATTATCGGTGCCTCTATAGCTTCATGTTTGGCTATGGAATCTTTTTCTCCTTTGTTTTGCTCAACATCAGTGCCACCAGATAACCATATACCTACATTTGTCTTATCTGCATTGTTTTTACTTAACAATTCTTCATGTAATTCTTTTGTCAGCTTTCCATATATCTGTCTATAAGCAACCTCTTCCTGTTGTTCAACTGTATTTTTATTGACTTCATTTCCTTTAGTATCTACGGAGATTCCATATATGTCTCCTGACTCTTTATCAACGACTTTTACTTCGATTAGTTCTTTGTTTGTTACTTCAAATTTTGCTTTTTCAGCTTTTAAAACTTCTAACCTTCCACTAGGAATGTTTTCCCTGTTTGCTATTTTTTCTATAATTTTGCTGGTCATCTCACTACTAACCGCATTTTCTTCATATACATCATTTACTATTTCTGTAGATTCTTCAGAATAGTCACCTTTCGGTGTATCTGCTGATGCAGGAAATATTAAAAAGATAATAATCAACATCGAACCGAGGGCTACCAGTCCATTTTTAATTTCTATTTTTTTATTTATCATCTAAATTGCCTCTCATTTTCGTTTCAACAAAATCGCTTTTTCTGCGACCGATGTTATGATGCATTTTCACCACTATCCTTGCGGGCAAACCCCATGCATCTCGGATTTTTTAAAGCATGGTTTTGATAAATATAAAAGAGAAATAGTTCTCTTTCATAGTTTTCCTGACCACCTACCACGCCTATCAAGCAATAACTTGTATATAAAGCTTTCTCTTAATTATAACGAATATTAATTATAATGATCATGTTTATTTATCTAAAGACAATTCTGAGTATAATTCGTGCCATTGTATTTCGTCAATCCTATAATAAAACAGCATAGCAACCAGTAACACCAACACCCTTATCTCTCGCTCTTAACCTTCCAAACCCATCAACCAGATGAATTATCTTTACAGACCGAAAGATATTGAGTGCTATATTTTATGTATTGCGTTCAGGTTGTGCCTGGCGGATGCTGCCTTGTGTACCGAACTCCGAGTTTTAGATGGCCGAGAGCCAGAACCGAGTGCTGCTGTATTAGACGGCCAGCTGTTAAAACCACTGAAACTCCTGGATTGCTGCTACATGAAGGAATATTCAGACACGCTCTAAGATTTTACTATCGTATCCTCGCTATCCCCATTTTCATCTTGATATCCTCAACATCCCAATCCTTAACAAGATCGCCTTCAACTTTAACATCCGTGCCTATCGAAAGCGACTTTGCCCGCACCTCGCCTGCAATGAAATCCTTCGTTTCGGATACAAGCTCAGCTACCCGGGTATCCTTGATTTCCACTGATGCTTCTATCCCTTCTTCTACGGCGAGGTCTAATTCCTTTCTCATATCCTGTATTCTTCTGATAACCTCACGCGCATAACCCTCGGATTCTATCTCCCGCGTAAGTTCGGTATCAACATAAACATCCCCGACAGAGAAGCTTGCCTGGGCAATGGCAGGCGGGATTACTTCCTTGAAAGTGACCATATCCCTGGTTATAGTCCAGTTCCCAAGTTCAAAGCTGCCTGTTTCTTCGATTGCTCTCTTTATTTCCCTGCCATCGGCTTTCTTTAATTCGGCGATCACTTTACCTGCTTCTTTCTTAAATGTCGGGCCAAGCGCAGCATGGACTGGCAGTACTTCTACGCCGAGTTCTTTCCACGGCTTGCCTGCCGGGAGCAATATGATATCCCTGGCATTTGTCTGCTCTTTTAACACAGATTCAAGGCTTGCAACTGCTGCGGCGACCTCATCTTTTTTTGGCGCTACGATAATCCGTTTAACAGGCCATCTCAGTTTGCGCTTTAACTTTTGCCTTGCATTGGATGACGCCTCGACGAGCTCCCTGATTATATTCATCCTGACCTCAAGCTCTGTATCAATGAACTCCTCCCTTGGTTTTACCCAGTCGCAAAGGTGGATTGATTCCGGCGCATCCGCATCAACGTTGCGTACAAGGTTCTGGTACATCTCTTCTGAGATATGGGGCGCAAAAGGCGCTATGAGCTTTGTGACCGTGACAAGTGTTTCGTACAGGGTATAATAAGCAGCAAGCTTATCCGGATCGTTCGCTTCGCGCCACGTTCTGGGTCTTATGAGCTGGACATACCAGCGTGAGAGGTCTTCGAGAATGAACTCGGATATCGGGCGCGTTGCTTTATGGAGGTTGTATTCCACCATCTCTGCATCTACCTGTTTTATGAGCGACTGTACCCGCGAGAGTATCCATTTATCTTCAGGACGTAACGGCAGCTCCGTCACTTTGCCTGCAAGCGGGTTGAACTTATCAAGGATCATGTACGGCAGCGGGAAGCGGTAGACGTTCCAGAGGATGTTCAGCATCCGGTGCGCATTCCCGACCTCATCCCAGCTAAATTTCAGGTCATCCCACGGCGCGTTCTGCGAAAGGACGTATAACCTGAGTGATTCTGCACCGTATTTTGCGACCACTTCTTCAGGTGATACGACGTTGCCGAGGCTCTTTGACATCTTCTTGCCTTCGGTATCCAGAGTAAAGCCGTGCATCAGTACGCTTTTGTACGGTGCTTTCCCGAAAGAGACCATGCTTGCGCCAAGCTGCGAATAGAACCAGCCCCGTGTCTGGTCATGACCTTCGGTGATGAAATCCGCAGGCCACCATTCTTTTATAGTTTTGTCATCGCGCGGGAAGTTCAACGTAGCCCACGATGCCACGGCAGAATCAAACCACACATCGAACACGTCCGGGACCCGGTCCATCTTTCCTCCGCATTTGCATTTGATATGGATATTATCCACGTTCGGCCTGTGAAGGTCTTCCAGCTTCGGGACCCCTGAGCGGCTCCTGAGCTCATCCATGCTTCCCATGACCTCTATCTCTCCGCAGGATTCGCATACCCATACGGGGATAGGGATTCCCCAGTATCTCTGGCGCGATATGCACCAGTCGCGCGAGCCTGCTATCCAGTCAGCAAACCGGGCAGAACCTGCCCAGTCGGGATACCATTTGACGTTTTTTATCTCCTCAAGCATTTTCTGCTTGAGGTCGGTAACGCGCAGGAACCACTGCTCGGTCGCAAGGTAGATTATCGGTGTCTTGCATCTCCAGCAGTGACCATACCTGTGTGTGATCTTGCCGCTCGCCAGGAGCAGGTTTTTCCCTGTCAGGTCATCAAGCACGACTTTATTGGCATCCCTTACGTGCATACCTTTGTACTCTCCCGCCTCTTCGGTGTACCTGCCGTCGGGTCCGACAGGGCAAAATATCGGGAGGTTATTCTTTACGCCAAGCTCGAAGTCATCAATACCGTGACCCGGCGCTATGTGAACGCATCCTGTGTTCTCCGCAGTAACGAAATCCGCCATGTAAATATTATGCGGAAAATCCTTTTGCTTCGGTACCTTATCGCTCAGGGGATGCAGGTATTCGATACGCACATCCTCACCGAGCATGGTATCAAGTACTTCATAATCCTTATACTTCCCCTGTTTCAGGACATTTTCCATAAGCTGCGCCGCCATTATCAGTATCTCTTCTTTCCCGTCCTTAACAGCCCTGACTTTTACATACTCAAAAGACGGATGCACAGCAACTGCAATGTTGGCAGGGATCGTCCAGGGCGTGGTTGTCCATATCACTATGAAAGTATTTTCCTCATCTGCAAGCGGGAATTTTATATATACCGAAGGATCGGTCTCGTCTGCATATTCAACCTCGGAATCTGCTATAGCCGTCTCGCACCGGGGGCACCAGTTCACGACCCGCAATCCTTTCTCAAGAAGCGCTTTTTGATGCGCCTGTTTCAGCGTCCACCATGCAGCTTCTATATATTCATCGCGCAGCGTCATGTACGGGTCTTTCCAGTTAAGCCATACCCCCAGGTTCTTGAACTGGAGCGTCATCTCATCGCGGTGGGTTAACGCGAATTCCTTGCATTTAGCCACGAAATTACCTACGCCGTATTTTTCGATATCCTTCTTTGATTTGAATCCAAGGACTCCTTCTACCTTCACTTCAATCGGGAGTCCGTGCATATCCCATCCGGCACGCTCAAGGATATGATAGCCGTTCATTGACCTGTAGCGCAGTACCGAGTCCTTGATTATCTTGTTCCAGGCTGTTCCCAGGTGGATCCTGCCTGTGGTGTAGGGCGGCCCGTCTACGAAAAAGAACTTCTTTCCGTTCTTCCTGGATTCCCTTACACGCGAATAAGCATCCATATCCTCCCAGAATTTCTGGATATTCTGTTCAACGACTTTTGCATCGTACTGCGAAGCCTCTTTTAACATAAAATAATCTCCAAAGAATGGGGGTAGTAAGGCGATGATGCAATTAAAAGCTTATGGTTTGAAAAATATAGTAGAGTACACTGAATTCCAGGATTAAAGGTAAAAAATAACAAAAGAGTTAATAACTTCTATGTGTAAGAGTTACTGGTGGTTATATGGATGCAAAAGAAGCAACAATGGTAGTTAGAGAGTATTTCACAAGTATTAAAAAAATCAAATTTATGTTCGAGGTCAGAAGTGTTGAAAAAAATCTGAACTACTCTCAGATAATACATGGATAGTTAAATGTGATATCCAAAATGTCTTTGAAGAAGAACCACTATCATATGAGGTAGCAGTAGCAGACAGCACCGGGGACATTCTTTATGTCAAAGAAATTACTTGATAAAGGACAAGTAATAGTCATAGATACAAGCCCATTATTATTACTTTTAATGGGGTTATATGACAAAAACGCGATAAATAACTTCAAAAGGCTTTCAGAATATGATTCTAATGATTATGATTTACTCTACCAATTCGTTGCAAAAAGAAAAATCATAGTAACTCCGCAAGTTTTGTCTGAAGTATCAAATTTTGCTGATCAGTTAAAAAATAGGTTTTCTGAATTTATAGAAGAAAATAGACCAAACCTTGAGAAAATCGATGAAAAATATATAACAAAAGCTGAGATTCTTACTTCTCCAGAAGTAGTAAAATTTGGATTTACTGATACTTCGATTTAGCTGCGAAAGAAAATAATGCACTGGTTCTTACAGATGACTTTCCACTCTGCAATATATGTAAAAGAAATGGATTAGACGCAAAACATATGAAAACGGAAGTTCTCAGCCTGAAAGAGATTTTTAAAGTGTAATAATATCTTATCCATTTGTAAAAAAATAAAAAAGGAGGCTCTGGTTGTTACCGAAACAACCAACCTAAATTCCTATTCCACCATTTATGAAGTACCAGAGCAGGATCAATATTATCAGGAGAATTAAGCCAATCCAGATATAAGAATTGCTGCTCTTCTCTTCTTTCTTGATCTCATGTTTTGGCGTCTCAACTTTTACAACTGGCTTTGGTTTTGGAGGTTCTATCTTCGGTCTCGCCGGTGGTTCAGGTTCAGGTGCCGGCTCTTCGACTTCTTTTTTGGCATGGCTTGACTCTCCGGCTATAAACGGGCTTTCCACACCTGTCAGTACCGCCATTACACGGACCTTGCCGGTCAGGGTGTTATCCACTTTCGCGCCCCAGATGATCCTCTTTGTATTCGGGACCTTATCCATTATCAATTCGCCTGCGACCGCGACTTCCTCCAGCGTCAGGTCTTCGCCTCCGACGATATGGACAAGAACGCCGTAGCTTGCCGAGATATCCCTGACATCAAGCAGTGGTGTGCTGATTGCCTGCGCAACAGCCTTCCCGACCCTGTCCATGCCATCGCCCTCGCCTATTCCGATAGACGACACTCCGCCGCGCTCCATTACTGCGCGAAGGTCTGCGTAGTCGAGGTTAACAAGGCTTGGCTGGGTTATGGTATCGGTGAGGTTCTTTACGAAAGCTCCGACAAGCGCATTTGCAACATTAAGAGCTTCTTTTAACGGGAGGTTTCCAGCTACTTCCCTTAATTTTGAGTTATCGATAATTACAACAGAGTCGCAGGATGAAGCAAGCAGGTTTATAGCTTCCCTCGCTTTCTCCCTTCTTGCCATCTCAATCGTGAACGGGATAGTAACGCATCCTATTGTAAGGGCGCCCATCTCGCGTGTAATCTCTGCAGCTACTGGTATAGCACCGGTCCCGGTTCCTCCGCCCAGTCCGGCTACAAGGAATACAAGGTTCGTCCCTTCAAGCTCGGCTCTCAGTTCAGTAACATTTTCCCTGGTAGCCTGGGCTCCCATTTCAGGGTAGCCTCCGCACCCGTGCCCTTTGCACAGTTTTTCACCAAGCAGAACGAGTTTATCGGCTTTCTGGACATGAAGATGATTAACATCGGTGTTCGCGGCAATAATCCTGCCACCTGTCATTCCTTTTTCAGCAATCCAAGTCGTTATATTACAACCAGCTCCACCCAGCCCGACCACAGCAACAGAGGGTTTAGCGGTTTTCGCAAATTCTTTTAAATCCGTAACCAATTTTTTAGCCTCCTTCAAAATTAGGCCTGTATATTTTAATAGATGTTTTAGTATATAACTTTTTTCAAGTGCGATAACTTACATTCCGAATTTTTTCATCATTTTCTGGACGTTGAATTTTCCACCTTTAAGACCTTTCATGGTTTTTTGCATCATCTTATGGTATTTCAGGAGTTCTCGTACTTCCTCATACTCTGTTCCGGAACCACGCGCGATCCGTGTGATTCTTGAACTATTTATGTGTTTCGGGTCTTCCAGTTCCTTATCGGTCATGGAGTCCATGATATACTTGTACCTGTTCAATTTTTCCTGCGTAACATTATACATGTCATCAGAGATGTTCGTTCCAAGCCCGAGTTTGCCCATAGGTAACATCTGCATCACCTGTTTGAGAGGTCCCATCCTGTTCACAGCTTCCAGTTGCTTGTACATGTCCTTCAGTGTGAACCTGCCGCTCAGCATGGCTTCCATATCCAGCTCTTCGCCTTTCAGGGTCTCTTCGGCTTTCTCGATAAGGGATTTGATATCTCCCATGCCCAGTAAACGGGAGATGAACCTGTCCGCTTCGAACCTTTCAAAGTCGTCAGGTGTTTCTCCTATTCCGATGAAAGCAATAGCCGAATCGGTTTCGGAAACGGCGGATAACGCACCTCCGCCTTTGGCAGTACCGTCAAGTTTCGTTATGACCACGCCTGTTATCCCGATGGAGGCATTGAAAGCCTTTGCCTGTTCGCTTGCGAGCTGTCCCATAGCAGCATCAAGGACAAGCAGTTTATGATCGGGATGAGCTACCTGATGAATATCTTCCATCTCTTTTATCAGGTCTTTCTCAAGGGCGTGCCTTCCGGCGGTATCGACTATCTTAACGTCGTATTTCTCTATCGCGGCAAGTCCCCGCTGCGTGATAGCCACGGCATCCTTCACATCCTTCTCGCCATAAAAAAAGACTCCCAGCCTGTCGCACAGGGTTTTTAACTGGTCATAGGCTCCAGGCCTGAACGTATCCGCGCATACTACTGCTGCTTTTAATCCTTTCCTCTGGAAATAACGCGCCAGTTTTGCTGTTGTTGTAGTTTTGCCGCTTCCCTGCAGACCCACCATCATTATTGTCTGCGGGGCCAGCCTGACGTTTGCGCTCTTTCCAAGTATGTTTATCAGTTCCTGGTAAACAATGCGTATCACATGTTCCCTCGGGCTCATCCCGCCGGGCGGGGGCTCTTTGAGGGAGCGCTGCTTTATTTTCTGGGATAGCGCCATTACAAGTTTTACGTTCACATCAGCCTGCAACAGGGCTCTCTGGATATCCCTGACTACCTCATCCACTATCTTCTCATCTATCCTGCTTGCTCCAACGAGTTTCTTGAGGGCGTCCTGGAGAGAGCCACCCAGTTTGTCCAGTACCATAAAGTCTGCCGTCTGTTTCTAATTAATTATTGTACTGCTTAATGATTCTACTTTTAGTTAAAGCTTATGCTTAAGCTTAATCAAATATCATCTAAAAAAATGATATCCGGATTGCAGGCGAAGGGGATCGGAGACCCGCCCCCCTATACTCTGCTAATACTTACTTTTCTATTTCTGCCCAAAAGATATTAGAGGTCTTCATATGACTACTCTTCACGGGCCTCTTCAGCAGGAGCCGGATAAGGCACCACTCTCTCTCTTTCAATAATGCGCTCCTTTTCAGCACGCTCCCTTTCAATACGTTCCTTTTCACCATGCTCAGCTTTAGCCTCTGTAGTTGAAGAGATATGTTCTGCACCCGTACGCTCCAGAATCTCTTTAGCGCGCTTTGTTTCCCCTGAACTATCGGAGTGAACGGAGAGCAATATCCCGCCTTTATTTACCAGCCCTTCATACCTTTTTGCTTCATATTCGGGAACGCCCATGCCGATAAGGGCTCCTGCAATCCCGCCGATCGTAGCACCCGCGCCTGCACCAGCCAGCGCTGCCATAATCGGACCCGCAGCTATGAACGGACCGGCACCCGGGATTGCCAGTGCGCCAATTCCTGCCAGCCATCCCAGAACCCCTCCGATGACAATTCCGGCTCCAGCACCTTCGGCAGCGCCCTCCGGAGCCTTTGTATGTTTCTCGGTTGCGAATTCTTTTGTACTTACCTTTTCAGACATGAGTACCGAGATATCGTCGCTCTGAAAACCTGCTGCTTTCAGGGCATCAACAGCCGCTTCAACCCCGACCCTTGTGGTATATATTCCAAATACCACTTTATTTTTTGCCATATTGTTCTTCCTCCCCAAATTTACTATCTGCTCTCAGCTAATATTCATTTTATTGTTTTTTTTCATTTCTTAATATGTTTTGGTTTATACTGGATTTAATAAACCATTCTCTTTTCTATACCAAGTTTATCATCTCACACCAGATATTTACCATTACCCGGGTGCTGATTCTATGTTGTTTTTAATAGCATCTCAGACGCTCAAACATGAGCGACTATACCGGCTGACGTCCTCGAATGATTCTGACCAGTATCAGGACAATAGCTACGATCAACAGCACATAGATCAAACCCCCGATTGTGTTAGAGCTGACAACTCCTAATAGCCAGAGAATCAAGAGGATTACGACTATAGTTGTTAATAAGTCCATTATCTAACCTCCCATTCTTATGTTTGGTACTAAGGGTTGATAAGCTTTGCTATCAACATATAAAAAATTCAGTCAGTTACCTGCTGCAACAGTAATAGGTAACTGATATCTACTCCGCTACTCCGCTACTGCCCCAGGTTTCCTGACAGGTTTTGGAGAAGGTTCAGGTGGAGGACGGGCTGCCTCTTCCATCTTCTGTAACTTCCGTTTAGCTTCTTGTTTTGCCTCTTCTCCTGTTACACTCTCCAGCAACCGTGGCATTCTATCCTTTAAACCGAAACCTAAGGCAACTCCGATACCTACGCCAGCGCCTATTGCAATTCCCCAGGCAAGAGCATTTGCGAATACGTAAATAATACTGGTATTAATCCTCAACTGGTCAAGTGCAATTATTAGTACTATAAAGTACAGGAATATCTGAATCGCTGTTGAGAAAATGCCCATATACGGCATCCCCGATTCAGTCCCCGTCCTTCTGATAAAATCACCGACGAAATCGGCAAGTATGAACCCGACTATCAGTACAATCAGAGCTGCTATGAGGTTGGGAATATACAATACCACGCTCTGTGTGAAAGAGGTCAGCATAGTTATCCCGAGAACATTGACAGCAGCCATGATGCCTATAATATATATGAACCATCTTATTATTAAATCAAATACGTGAGGTATTGATGTTCCCGATGATTCAATGTACTTCCCAATAACTGTTTTTCTCAATGCGTCATCAACACCGGCTTTATCCAGTCCGGAGCTTACCAGCTTACCAACAGCTCTTCCTACAATCCATGCAATAATTAGTATGATTATTGCAGCAACTAAATTTGGCAGAAATGCTATTATGCTGCCAACAGTAGCATCTAAAGATTCAACAACTCCCATATAATTACACCCCATTTATGTTATTGTTATATGGGGTATTAAACCTTGTTGTATTCGTTAGATTGCGGGGTTGTGCTGTACAGCAAAAATAGCCGGGCTCTAATTAAGCCATATTTAATTACTTAATTTAATTATTTATATTTCTTTCTCTGCCACGATAATTAATTGCTCTCTCTAATAAAAATTAAAATCGACACGCTCTGAAGCGACAAGGTATATATGCTATGAGGATAATCTGAATGCAATATATTTAGCAAGTCGAAGGCATTGAGTCCGATTTTAGATATATGGGCATGTAATGAAAAAGCAAAACCGAAATAATTTTATTTTTATTAACCAACAATAAAACCAATAAGGGAAATCGACATGGAGAGCACGAATAAAGAATATGGGGCTGAACAGATTCAGGTACTTGAAGGTCTTGAGCCTGTACGCAAGCGCCCGGGAATGTATATCGGAAGCACGGATGCGCGAGGTCTTCACCACCTGGTATATGAAGTAGTGGACAACAGCATAGATGAAGCGCTTGCAGGTTATTGCACCGGTATCGAAGTCTATCTGCGCTCAGACAGCAGTGTAAGAGTAGTGGATAACGGCCGCGGTATCCCGGTCGAGATACTGCCAAAATACAACAAATCCGCGCTTGAAGTAGTCATGACAAAGCTCCATGCAGGCGGCAAGTTCGATAACAATGCCTATAAGGTCTCAGGGGGGTTGCACGGCGTCGGAGTGTCTGTAGTAAATGCTCTCTCGGAATGGCTTGAGGTGGAAGTCAAGCGTGACGGGAAATTGTACAAGCAGCGATATGAACAGGGAGGACCCACGAGGGATGTGGTGCTGATAGGCGATGCGCAGGGAACAGGCACAACTGTCACATTCAAACCCGATAAGACCATCTTCGAAACGCTGCAGTTTGATATTGATGTCATCGCAGGCAGGCTTCGTGAGCTTGCCTTCCTGAACAAAGGACTGAAGATCGCGATCAAAGACGAGTTCTCCCAGAAAGAGCAGGTATTCCAGTATGAAGGCGGCATCATCTCTTTTGTGGAGTTCCTGAACAAGAACAAGAACGTGCTGCATGAAAAACCTATCTATTTCCAGAAACAAAAGGACACCACCATTGTAGAGATCTCCATGCAGTACAATGACAGCTATATCGAGAACATCTACGCGTTCGCCAATAACATAAATACCCATGAAGGCGGCACGCACCTTATCGGCTTCAAAGCTGCCCTTACCAGGGTGACGAATGATTATGCAAAATCAAAAGCGATGCTGAAAGGCGATGATAAACTCTCAGGCGAGGACGTAAGAGAGGGGCTTACTGCAATAATCAATATTAAGCTCACAAACCCGCAGTTTGAGGGGCAGACAAAGACAAAGCTCGGCAACAGCGATATCAAAGGAATAGTTGAAACGCTCGTTTCCGAAGGACTGTCCGAGTTCCTTGAGGAGAACCCCACAGCAGCCAAGAACATCCTGTCCAAGGCTCTTGAAGCGGCTGAAGCGAGAGAGGCGGCACGCAAGGCACGGGAACTCACGCGGAGAAAGAACGCACTTGAGGTAAGCTCGCTGCCCGGCAAGCTTGCTGACTGCTCGGAGAAAGACCCGAAACTCAGTGAGATATATATCGTGGAGGGCGACTCCGCAGGCGGCTGTTTTTCCGGTGATACACGTGTTGCTCTGGCAGATGGTCGCGCACTCAGTTTTAAGGAGATTGTAGCTGAATATGAGATGGGAAAAGAGAATTTTTGCTACACCATTCGCAGCGATGGCACAATCGGACTTGAGCGCATCATTAACCCGCGCATGACGAGGGCTAAAGCCGAAGTTATCAGAGTTACCTTAGATACAGGCGAACATATTATCTGTACCCCTGATCACAACTTCATGCTTCAGGATGGCTGTTTTAAGCAAGCTGTGGATCTGACTCAGGATGATTCACTTATGCCGCTGTACCGTAAGTTTTCTGATATGAGCGAACCCGGCATTACAATCAAAGGTTATGAAATGGTGTGGGATCCGCGTTCGGAGTCCTGGCTGTTCACACACCTCCTGGCAGACTGGTACAATCGCTGGCATGGTATATATGCGCAGGACAATGGAGAACACTGCCATCATGAAGCACTTGCCTGTGAAGCTATAGCTAATTTTAACCACCGCATTATCGCCATTGAACGCCTGGAAGAATGCATGGATGTTTACGACTTCGAGGTTCCGCATACGCATAACTTTGCTCTTGCAAACGGTGTATTTGTACACAATAGCGCAAAACAGGGACGGGACCGGAAGTTTCAGGCAATACTTCCCCTTCGCGGCAAGATATTGAACGTGGAGAAAGCGCGGCTCACGAAAATACTGAAGAACGAGGAGATACGCGCGCTCATTACAGCTATAGGCGCAGGCATCGGAGAGGGCGAGGAATTTGATATCAACAAGGCGCGGTATCACAAGATAATTATAATGACCGATGCTGATGTTGATGGAAGCCACATCCGAACTTTATTACTGACTTTATTCTACAGGTACATGCGCCAGCTTATCGATACCGGATACGTCTATATAGCACAGCCGCCGCTTTTCAAGGTCAAGAAAGGCAAGGTCGAGTTTTACGTGTATAACGAGGAAGAACTTACCAGGAAACTGGCTGAGATGGGAAGGGACGGGATTGCATTACAGCGCTACAAAGGTCTTGGTGAGATGAATCCCCAGCAGCTCTGGGAGACTACGATGAGCCCTGAGACGCGTACCATGCTTAAAGTCACACTTGAGGATGCCATAAAAGCTGATGAGATTTTTACCATACTCATGGGCGACAAGGTAGAGCCGAGGCGCGAGTTCATCGAGAGGCATGCGAAGGATGTTAAGAATCTGGATGTTTAGGGCGCCTGGTGGTAGAGTAAAAAATTATGCAGCCAATAACCGAAGAAATAATCCCGGAAATTAAAACCGCATTGTTAAAGGAGTCCATCCTGAGAAGATTATACTTTTTGGCTCGTATGCTTATGGAAACCCGACGAAAGACAGCGATCTGGATTTATTAGTAATTCTTCCTACAGAAGAGCCGATGCATAAAAGAATTATGAGAATAAGAAAATTAATTCGAGACATACGTGTTCCAAAAGATATTCTTGTATGAAAAAAGGAAAGGTCATTTATGGATAATATGATCAAATTAAATAAAAAACCGCAGATAAACGCAGATGAACGCAGATTAGTTTATCGGGTATCCAGTTTACGCTGCCTGCAGGGCATACGTGCGCGCGCCTCTCCGAGGCACGTCTGGGGAGTTGATTCACAATGCCTTTAAACATCGCACAAATTTCAAAAGATAAGAAAATTCAGGAAGCATTCACCGACATTATCCAAAGTATAATCCGCAACTATGCACCTCAGAAAATCGTGCTTTTTGGTTCTTATGCAAGAGGAGAAGCGCATGAAGGCAGCGACATTGATCTCATGCTGATTAAAGAAACATCAAAAAGGTTCATTGATAGAATCGCAGATGTAATAAAACTGAACAATACATCGCTTCCACTGGAGCCATTGGTGTATTCACCTTCAGAGCTTGAAACTATGAAAAAAGAAAAAAGAGATTTCATAATGACTATTGAAGAAGAAGGAATTGAAATTTATGATGCGAGACGCGGAAAGATGGCTTAATGAAAACTTAATTTATTTGAGCTGATACCATGCCAGAACAACAACCCAAGGACCCACAGCAGACGCTTGTACAGAAAAAAATCCCGATACCAGTAAATATCGAGGATGAAATGAGACGCTCGTATATAGATTACGCGATGAGCGTCATCGTGGGGCGCGCCTGCCCGATGTGAGGGACGGCTTAAAACCAGTCCACCGCCGCATCCTCTATGCGATGAACGAGCAGGGAATGACATCTGACAAGCCTTACAAGAAATCAGCAAGGATCGTGGGAGATGTCCTCGGTAAGTATCATCCGCACGGCGATATGGCTGTCTATGATAGCATTGTCAGGATGGTGCAGCATTTCTCGCTCCGCTATCCTCTTATAGACGGGCAGGGGAACTTCGGCTCGATCGATGGCGATAGCGCAGCCGCGATGCGATACACGGAGGTCAGGCTTGCAAAGATAGCTGAAGAAGTCCTTGTGGATATTGATAAAGAGACAGTAGATTTCGTGCCTAACTACGATGAGTCGTTAAAGGAGCCAACGGTCCTGCCGTGCAAGCTTCCGAACCTTCTCATAAACGGTTCAACAGGCATAGCAGTTGGCATGGCGACCAACATGCCGCCGCACAACCTGGGAGAGGTGATCGATGGCATAACCATGGTTATTGACAAGCCTGATACCGGACTGGATGAGCTTATGGCAGTTATAAAAGGTCCTGATTTCCCCACAGCAGGCATAATCTACGGACGGCAGGGAATTAGAGATGCGTTTTTAAACGGCAGGGGCTCTATCAAGATGCGTGCCCGTGCCACGATTGAAGAGATAAAGAGCAAAGAGCAGATTATCATTACAGAGCTCCCCTATCAGGTGAACAAGGCAAAATTGGTAGAGGCGATCGCCGGTCTTGTCAGGGATAAGAAGATAGCAGGCATCACCGACCTGAGGGATGAGTCGGATAAAGATGGTATACGCATCGTCATTGAGGTTTCAAGACAGGCGCAGGCAAATATTATCCTGAACCAGTTGTATTCCAGCACCCAGCTTGAAGATACCTTCGGTGTGATCAATCTTGCGCTCGTTGACGGGCAGCCCAGACTTCTCCCGCTAAAAGACCTGATTGTCCATTATATTAACCACCGGAAGCTCATAATCACAAGACGAAGCCAGTTCGAGCTTAAGAAAGCACAGCAGCGTGCCCATATTCTCGAAGGTCTTCGCATCGCGCTCTCACACATTGATGAAGTCATAAAATTGATAAAGGCTTCAAAAACGCCAGATGAAGCGCGCGCCGGACTTGTATCCCAGTTCAGCCTGAGCGAAGAGCAGGCGAAGGCTATACTCGATATGAGACTTCAGCGCCTGACAGGACTTGAGCGCGAGAAGATAGACGCAGAGTATAATGAACTCTTAAAGACCATAGCATGGCTCAAGGAACTTCTCGCCAGCGAGAGCAAGATACTTGCGATTATAAAAACGGAGCTTTCGGAGCTTAAGGCGCGCTTTGCGGATAAGAGGCGGACCGAGATAATCGAGAGCACGGGAGACCTTGTGACAGAGGACCTTATACCGAAGGAAGACGATGTCATCACGATCACGAACAGCGGTTACATCAAGCGCATCGCCGTTGATGCATATAAGCAGCAGCGCCGCGGCGGAAAGGGCGTGATGGGCATGGAGACCAAAGAAGAGGATTTCGTGAGCGACCTTTTCATTGGCAATACCCATGATTACATCCTGTTCTTTACGGACAAGGGCAAGGTCTACTGGCTGAAGGTGTACGGGATACCCACCGCGGGCAGACAGGCGCGCGGGACAGCGATTGTCAACCTGCTCCAGCTTGAGCAGGGTGAAAAGATAAGCGCTTACATCCCTATCAATAAGTTTGACGAGACGCACTATCTCATTATGGTAACAAAGAAAGGCACAGCCAAAAAGACTGCGCTTTCTGAATTCTCAAATCCCAGGAAAAGCGGGATAATCGCCATCTCGCTTGATGATGGTGACAAGCTTGTATCTGTGAAGCTTACAGACGGCACAAAGGATGTCGTGATAGGCACAAAACATGGAAAGGCGATCCGCTTTAACGAGAACGACGTCCGCGACATGGGGCGCGGCGCATACGGCGTCAGGGGCGTGAAACTCGTCGGCGAGGATGAAGTTGTCAGTACGGCAGTGGTAGAGGAAGGATCTACTCTTCTCACTGTTACGGAGAACGGCTACGGGAAGCGCACAGGATTTGAAGAGTACCGAACCATGAACCGCGGCGGGCAGGGCGTAATTACTATAGATGTAAGCATAAGGAACGGGAACGTGGTGGATATAAGGACGGTCCACGAGGATGATGAAATCATGGTTACGACCTCGAAAGGCATCATTATCCGTGTGCCTGTGAAGGGCATTCGCGTCCAGGGCAGGAACACGCAGGGCGTTAAGATAATGAATGTTGAGAATGGGGACCGCGTGGTCGGCGTGGCGACGATGGCGAAGGAAGAAAATGGGAATGGGGAGAACGGGAATGGAGAGCAGGTGAAGCTGGAGGAAGTGGAAGAAAAGAAGGGCGAATAGAAAACATGAAAAATGTCGGTACTCTAGAGAATATCCAAGCGGCTATTCTAGAGAATATCCAAGAGGCAGAAGAACTTGAAAAATTAATATTATAGAGATGATTTGGGAAGGCGCGCCTTCTCTGAATCGACGACAGAGCAGTGCCGCTGACTGAAAACCGCGAGTGAATACAGGACCTTAACAACTTTTCAATTTGAGTTTATAAAAGTTCGCTGCTAATGAAAAATGCGATAGTGAGAATTATAACCTAATAGGAAAAGATATTATCATAGAAGGTAATAATCATATTATATTACGAGGTACAATAAAATGGAAGCCCTGTCTGTGGATCTTGAAAGAAAAGTTAAGGCATTAGTTAGCGGCGGCTATTATTCAAGTGAAATCGAAGTAATAAAAGATGCTGTAAAAAGCCTTTTCCGCGAGAATGCGGAATTGAATATTAACGCTGCGATAGAGCTTTACAAAAAAGGACAGGTATCATTGAGCAAAGCGGCAGAGATTGCCGGGATGACCACAGTCGAATTTAAAGAAATTTTAGGGAAAAGGGGGATTGTAAGAGAGATAGAAGCAAGACCGACTGCAGAAATGGACAAAAAGCTCAAAAAATACCTGTAATATGATGTTCGATACTGATATTTTGAGCATGCTTGCTAAGATCGGCAGGGTTGATTTACTAAAGAAATTATTTCCAGAATCAAGCCTTCTGATTACTTTTGAGGTCTATAACGAGCTTTTAAGGGCAAAAGAAGCCGGATATGATTATATAGATGACATTATAAATCACGAATTCAAAGTTGTTCATTTAGACGCTGATCTTATCGAAGAGTATGAACAGAAAAAAGACAGTTTAAAAAGCCTCCATGCAGGTGAACTGACATCTATTCTGTTTTGCAAAAAGAGAGGTATGGATTTTGCAACCAACGATACGAGAGCTAAGAGATTTTGCAAAGAGAACGGTGTTGAGTGGTTGGATATTGTTGATATCCTCAGATTATGCTACCTGAAGCAAGTGCTTGATAGGAAAGAGATTGAAAAAGTAATAAGAGATATTGAAGAAACTGATAGAACTAAAATAGCACGAAAAGAAAGAATATTTGCTTAAGCGGCATAAAAATCCTGCATCTGCTGTATCATCGCAGTTGTAAGAGAAATTACGAGAGTGGGAGACTTGAGCCGGAGACAGGGTTTTTAAGAACGATGGCGCCCAATGAAGTAATTAGCCATCTCAAGCACTTCATCATCAGAAATCCCGGCGTCCTTTTCGGCAACGTACTCTACATTATGTCCCATCAATCGAAGACTATCAGCGATTTGCCTTGTCAATGTTCTCATCCGCCAGAAAATTCACGAGACCGCCTCAGCGACCGGATATACCCTGAAATTTGCCATTCATCGAGATCTCAGACACCTTTATATCCAAACAATTACCATAAATTATCACAGGTGCGAGTGATAAATATGAATATCCAGGTCGGTCAGAAAGCTCCTGGCTTCACGGTGCAGGGAATAGTTAAAGGAGAAATCCGCGATATCCGTCTTGAGGATTATTTAAAAAAATGGGTCGTGCTTTTCTTTTATCCCGGCGACTTTACATTTGTCTGCCCCACAGAAGTAACCGCGTTCAGTGAACAGAACGATGAGTTCGCGGAATTAAATGCACAGCTGCTGGGGGTAAGCGTGGATAGCGTGCATGCTCACAGTGCATGGCTCAAAGAGCTTGGAGAGTTGAAGTATCCGCTGCTCAGCGATATAACCAAAGATGTAAGCAGGAGCTACGGCGTACTGATAGAGAGCAAGGGTGTAAGCCTGCGGGGCGCTTTTATAATAGACCCCGAAGGCGTGCTCAGATACCAGGTAGTGCATGACCTTGATATCGGCAGGAACGTTGATGAGATACTCCGCGTTTTGAACGCCCTGCAGACAGGGGAAATGTGCCCGGTCGGGTGGAAACCGGGAAAAGCCACGCTGAGGAAAGCCTGAAAAAATGACAAAGCCCGAATGGCTCAAGACAAGACCTCCTGCTGGAGCTAAATTTTTAACTTTAAAGAGTGCCCTGAATGAGCACGGCCTGAACACGGTCTGCACAGGCGCCAGATGCCCCAATGTAGGGGAGTGCTGGAGCAGGGGCACAGCCACTTTTATGATTATGGGTTCGGTCTGCACAAGGAATTGCCGGTTCTGCGCGGTGGATAAAGGGAAGCACGGCGAGCCTCTTGACCATTCCGAACCTTCACGGATCGCGCAGGCTGTGAAGGAAACAGGCTTGCGGTACGTTGTTCTGACTTCTGTGGACAGGGATGATCTTCCCGATGGCGGGGCAGGACATTTTTCAGATTGCATTGGGGCAATAAAGGATATCAATAAGGATTTAATCGTAGAGGCGCTTATTCCTGATTTCCAGGGCGATATGGAATGCCTGCGGAAAGTAATTGAGGCTCATCCCGACGTAGTGGGACATAACATAGAGACTACCGAAGAGTTCCAGGCTGTTGCGAGGGACAAAAAGGCAGGTTACAGGCTATCGATGGACGTATTAGGAAACGCAAAAAAGATGGCACCCTCTATCTACACTAAATCCTCCCTGATGCTTGGTCTCGGTGAAACTGAAGAGATGGTGCTCCGGACGATGGAAGAGCTAAAAAATGCAGAAGTAGATATCCTTACACTGGGCCAGTATCTCAGACCGACTGTCAGGCAACTGGAAGTTAAAGAGTTCATCCCTCCGGAAAGATTCGCATATTATAAGGAAAAGGCGCTGGAGATGGGATTCCTTTCAGTCATCAGCGGTCCTCTTGTCAGAAGTTCATACATGGCTGATTTTATTGTTGAGGGTTTCAGTAAAGGTTAAAAAGGTACAGAACCAATTTAAATTTGTATAGAGTGTGGTAATCTGACCAAAGAAAGAGTTCTGGATTATGGTGCATCATCCGGGCAGGAGGCATTCAAATGGTAATGGGAGATATTATCACAGGCTGCGATGTTCTGGTAGTGGGCGGGGGACCGGGAGGATACACCGCTGCAATAAGGGCAGCCCAGCTTGGAAAGGATGTAATACTTGTGGAAAAATACGATCTCGGGGGCGTGTGCGTATATCGCGGCTGCATACCTTCCAAGGCGCTGATACATGCTGCAAACTTCATATATGATATAAAAAACCCGGGGAATATAGGAATAAAGGGCTCGGTAGAATTCGATTTAAAAAAGATCCAGCAGTGGAAATTCGAGGTCATAAAAAAACTCAGGGACGGCATCAGCAGTCTGTGCAAAAAATACAGCGTACAGGTAATAAAAGGCGAGGCGTTCTTTGAATCCTCGGAAAAAGCCAGGATTACCGCACCGGACGGCATCATCTCTACCCTGCATTTCGAGAATGCCATAATAGCAACAGGCTCGCGTCCCCGAGAGTTCCCGGGATTCACTTTTGACAGTAAACTTGTTATCAGTTCAAATGAAGCTCTCAGTCTCTTTAAAGTGCCTGAGGAAATGGTGATAATTGGAGCCGGGTACATCGGTATGGAGCTTGGGACGACGTACGCCAAGCTTGGTACTAAAGTAAAGATGATACAGCGCTCATCCCGGGTTCTTACCAGGTTCGATCCGCAACTGGTTGAGGTAGTAAGCCGGAAAATGGAAAAACTTGGAATGGAAGTCTATTATAATTCAAAACCTGAAGGAATGCGTAAAGAAAACGGCAAAGCCATCGTGACCATCAGCAGCGCGGAGAAGAAAACCGAATTGACCGCTGATAAAATACTGGTATCTGTGGGCGTAATACCGAACAGCGAACGCCTGGGACTTGAAAATACGAAAGTCGAGCTTGAAAAGGACGGGTCTATAAAAGTTGATGAGAAGCGACGAACAACGGATACGAAAATATTCGCTGTCGGGGATGTGGCAGGTGCCCCGTTCGTGGCACACAAAGCCTTCAGGGAAGGAAAGGTCGCAGCAGAGGTAATAGCAGGTTTGCCAAGCGCTTTTGATAACAGGGCGATACCTGAGACAGCTTTCACCGATCCCGAAATAGCATCCGTGGGGCTGGATGAAGAGAGCGCAAAAGAGAGCGGCTTTGAAATAAGAACCGGCAAGTTCCCCTTCCGCGCATCAGGGAGCGCGCTTACCCTGGACAGGACCGATGGGTTCGTGAAAGTGATAGCGAATAAAAAAAACGGTGAGATACTTGGCGTACACATAGTCGGGGCGAATGCATCCATGCTGATAAGCGAAGCCTCGCACTCCATAGAAATGGCTGCTTTTTTAGATGACCTCGCCGGGACGATCCATCCTCATCCGACTCTTCCCGAAATGCTGGCAGAAGCCGCAGAAGTAGCCCTTGGGAAAGCGGTTCATTTATGACAAAAAAAATTAGAGAAAAGTTCTGGCGCTGTTCCGCAAGAATTATTATTCAACTTTCTCGAACATATTCCTGGGCGCGCCGCACACAGGGCAGACCCAGTCATCAGGAAGACTTGAGAATTCAGTACCGGGATTTGCTCTTGGAGGATCACCTGCAGCCGGGTCGTATATATAACCGCAAACAGTACATCGATATTTTGTCATTTCTTCACCATGAATAATTTTTAGCCCCTGATAACAAAAAGGTTGCTGTAAAATGTGATACTGGAAAGTTCATGTTGTTAGTCAAACCTTGAGAAATTTATTTGGAAAATCATTATATACGAACAATTAGAATAATTAATTTGGTAATTCAAAGTATTCGGGGGTTAAGATATGACAAAAGAAACTCAAAAAATGACTTTTGAACAGAATATGGAAGCAATGGATAAGATGTCTCCCGCAGAAAGAGATGCTAAAGTGGCAGAACTTACAAAGATGTGCATCTGCGGCGGATGCCCTACGTATATGGGGACAGGGGAAACGAGATTATTGTTCTGTGCAACAGGAAAGAGTACGATAATCGAAAAAGATAAAGGTTGTCTCTGTCCTGGCTGTCCGGTTCAGAATACCCTTTCCCTGAGGTGGGATCGTTACTGCATGAAGGGTTCAGGAAAAGAGCAGGCTGGAATGTAACAATTCTATTTGAACATCATGGCTAAATGGCTCTGCACTGTCTGCAATATCTACGTTTACGACGAAGAGAAAGGTGACCCTCTTACAGGAATAAGCCGGAATACAGGAGTTTCGGATTTCCCCGATTCCTGGAGATGCCCGGTTTGCGGAGCAACT
>NZ_FZMP01000162.1 GCF_900196725.1 Candidatus Methanoperedens nitratireducens
GAGTCCTGTTCACATGAATATTTACATTACGTGGAAGTAAAACATCATCATTCGATGATTGTTTTCTCCATTTTGAACGGTGAATAGGAAAAGGCTCATGACGAAGGAAATTGGAAAAAATCCGGCCAAATTTTTCCTAAAACTTGAGAGAAGGCGTTTGAGATGCCGAAATCAGGCAATCATCAGCTATCCCCCCTTGTTTTAGACAGATATTCCCTATCTCCTTATCATTGCTGCCTCAATAGAGTTCAGCAGAGGGAGATAAAAATGAATCCGAATGATTTTAGTCAGCTACGACAGCTCTTTACGGACCCGATCCAGCATGATTATGAAGCGATTAGGCCTGTCGTCTTGTTTGCCGATCCGGTCACCCAACGGAGCGAGGAAACAGAGATGGGGCGAACAACCCTGAGCGAGAAGGCCCGCCGCTTTGTCACCGAGGGGATGTTGGGTCTGGCAGATAAGCGAACGACAAATTCTGGCCGCCAAAGGAAAGGATACTCGGAGCCGGTTGCTCGTTATATTCTACAAATCAAGCAGCTTTACCCACCCATCACCAGCAGCGAAATTGTGCGAATACTGGCCAGAAAGTTTGGCTATTCAACGACACATCATACCGTCAGGAAATTTTTAGAGAAAAACCCTGTTCCGATCCAATTGGAATTGAAGATTGAAACGTTTCACGAGTTTGAAGACAACTTCCTGGCTCGCTGGACAGTGGTGCGTATGTATCATGAAGGATGGAAGAAGAAAAGCATTTCCTCTTTGCTCAAAGTATCCCGCCCTCACATTGATACCTTACTAGCCAAATTTGAGAAAGAGGGGTTTGATGGACTCATAGAGAAACGCACCCGGCCACCCAATCATCCGCACAATCAATTAGCGATGCCTTTTCTCGATGAGGTTTTCAAGGTTCAACAAGAATATCCGGGACTGGGCCGAAACCTGCTGTTTGGTGTTCTGGAGTCCCGGCTGGGCGAAGAAAATACGCCCAGCAAAAGCAGTGTCGGCCGGGCAATGGCCGCTAATCGTTTCTTTCGCAATGCCCCCAACCCCTATCAGAAGAAGAAAAAGCAAAAGAAAAAGAAGAAACCCTTACCTTACAACCCACTTTACCTCCATCAATATTGGTTCATCGATATTCGGTATCTGGTCAAGTTGGATGGACAATGGGTGTATAGCATCTGTCTAATGGAAGGGTATTCCCGCACGATTTTGGCTGGTATGGCTTCGGAGTATCAAGATGAAATCGCCATTTTGCAACTATTACATGCAGCTTTTGCTCAATACGGCCGTCCAGAGGCCATTGTTTCCGATAATGGTTCTGTTTTCAGAGCCGACGCTTACAAAGAACTGTTAGCAAAACTTGTTGTCCAGCCTTGTTACATCGAAAAACGTCAATCGTGGCAAAACCTGATTGAATCCCAATTCAATATCCAACGGCTTTACCTCGACATGAAGCTGGAAAATGCCAACTCTCTCGAGGAGATTCAAACAGAACATGTCAAATTTATCCATCTGTTTAACACGACCCGGCATGGGGCTCATGAGAATAGAGCCGATGGACGCAGGACACCGATGGCGGTCCTGGATGGCGCAATGGGGCGTCCCATCGCCGGAAATGATTTGGAAAACGCCTTTCGCCATCTGCAATTTTTGCGCGTGGTGAATCACCATGGACTGGTCAGTGTACAACGCTTCTACATCTATGCCGAACGTGGTCTGGCTAATAAGCGGGTTTCGATCTGGATACATCAAGGTAAATTACAGGTTGAACACCAGAAAACCTTGCTGGCTCAATATGCTTGCAAGTTGAATCGGGAGAGTAGGACGTTGAAGTCGGTGACCAAACCGCATCTTTACCAGACACCATTTGCTTCAGCTCAGCTTGAACTCTTTGAGTTGGATGAAAGGCAGTGGCAAAAAATATACCATCGCCCCCTTATACACATCACACCAAATGGGGTCCAATAGCTGAACAATTGCCATTATTTGCCCTATTTTGCTTGCTATTTCTTTGGTAGCTGGCAGTTTTTGGGGAAGGGCCCTTATTTGTTGCGAATTTCCAGAAATATCTGTGACGGAGTTTTACTTCCAGCCAGAGTAAACTT
>NZ_FZMP01000164.1 GCF_900196725.1 Candidatus Methanoperedens nitratireducens
CGGATTCTGTCGTAAGTGTAGGGTTTCAGATAAAAAAACCTCTTGCGATCATTAAAAAAGAAGATCTGTTAAATGTGGCAAAGAAAGTGAAAGAAATGGGATTTGACAATCTTTCGGTTATAACGGGAATTGATTACAGGGACAGGTTCGAGGTTGTTTACAACTTCTTTTCTTATACCAAAAAACAGAACCTTGTTTTAAAGGTTATACTTGACCATAATAATCCGGAAGTTTCTTCGCTTGCATCTATCTGGAAAGTTGCAGACTGGCTTGAACGGGAGACATATGACCTTGTCGGGATCACGTTCGGAGGTCACCCAAATCTTAAAAGGATACTGCTGCCTGATGGCTGGATCGGCCACCCCCTGCGAAAGGATTATGATATGAATGTTGATCAGTTCGTTACTGTCGGGGAGGATGGGGAAGATATCGTGAGCACTGACGGGACGAACCTGCTGAGGAGATAAAATGAAAACAGATGAACTTCTAATTAACATGGGTCCTGTTCATCCCAGTACACACGGTGTATTGAGGTTTAAGTTAACCATGGACGGAGAGATAATCAAGAAATGCGAAATCGTCATGGGATATCTCCACCGGGGGACAGAAAAGCTGGGAGAGATGAAGACGTATATGCAGTTCGTTCCTTACACAGACAGGCTCGATTATATCTCAGCCTTTCCCAATAATTACGCTTACGTTAAGGCCGTGGAGGAACTTGCAGGCATAGAGGTTCCATTGAGGGCAGAGTACATACGTGTTCTCACGCTTGAACTGAACAGGATAGTGAACCATCTCGTAATGCTCGGCTCTCTTCTTCTTGATCTTGGTGCATCCACTATGATAATGTACGGATTCAGGGAAAGAGAGAATGCCCTGGCGTTATTTGATATGTTATGCGGCGCAAGGATGACTTTTAATTATATCAAGCCCGGAGGAGTAAGGGAAGATATGCCTGAGGGCTTCATACCAAAACTCAACGAGTTCATAAATGATATGGATAAACGCATTGATGATTACGAGCAGCTTATCAGCGGTAATGAGATTTTCATGGGGAGAATGAAAGGTATAGGGGTAATGAGCGCGCAGGATGCTATCAATTATGGTATGACAGGTCCGTCACTTCGCGGTCATGGCGTGAATTACGATATAAGGAAATTAGAGCCGTATTCTGTGTATCCTGACCTTGATTTCAAGGTATGTGTGCGCAATGAAGGTGACAGCTTCGCCAGATACATGGTAAGAATAGATGAGATGAGAGAAAGCCTGCATATTTTAAGACAGGTAGTTGATGCTATGCCTCCGGCAAAACCAGCAAGCCTGGCTAAATATGGGATAGCTCCGATGACCGGCGTTCCAACAGCAGTTTCTACATATTTCCCGAGAATATTCACTCCGCCGCCCGGTGAGGTTTACAGCAGGA
Organism: Candidatus Methanoperedens nitratireducens; assembly: GCF_900196725.1. Taxonomy (GTDB): domain Archaea; phylum Halobacteriota; class Methanosarcinia; order Methanosarcinales; family Methanoperedenaceae; genus Methanoperedens; species Methanoperedens nitroreducens_A. Next base: position 1,424 of record NZ_FZMP01000164.1, read on the forward strand.
TCGAGGCGCCTAAAGGTGAATTAGGTTTTTATATTGTAAGTGATGGAACCATTAAACCCTACAGGATCAAAATACGTTCACCCTCTTTCTGTAATCTTACAGCTATACCTAAAATGGTAGAAGGGCTTATGATCCCTGACCTGATAGCGGCCTTCGGGACCATTGATGTTGTTCTTGGCGATGTGGACCGGTGATATAATGTTTGCAAATGCTTACGAACTTATTGTGTTCATCTTGAATTTCATAGGGATTTATGAACCTATAAATAACATATTCAAGACATTAGGAATCGAGTACGTTTTGAGGATCATTATAGTATTCGTAGAGATTGCGGTACTATTTGTTTTCGCACTTCTGACGATCATGTTCCTTACATGGATGGAACGTAAGGTTGTCGCTATGGTGCAGGCAAGATACGGTCCGATGGTAACAGGCCCAAGAGGATTGCTCCAGCCAGTCATGGATGGTGTCAAACTCATTGGAAAAGAAGATATAATTCCTGCAAAAGCTGACAGGTGGGTTTTTACGCTTGCGCCTTTTCTTGTATTCATACCAGCGCTCCTTATATTTATTCCACTGCCGTTTGGCGAGTCACTAATAATATCAGATCTAAATGTTGGGCTTCTCTATATTATTGCTATCTCTGCCGTATCACCAATTGCGATTTTGCTGGCAGGCTGGGCATCAAATAATAAATATTCTTTGATGGGAGCGATGAGGGCCGTAGCCCAGGATATAAGCTATACAATACCACTGGCCCTTTCTGCGATTGCTATTGTTTTGTTCACAGGCTCCCTGAGCACTGTTGATATTGTAACCGCGCAAAATGGCACATGGTTTGGCTTTATTCCAAAATGGTTCATATTCCTGCAGCCTCTGGGTTTCATTTTATTCCTTATTGCTTCTATTGCTGAAATGGGACGCATACCCTTTGATTTCCAGGAATCCGAACAGGAACTTGTTGCAGGATTCTTCACTGAATACAGTGGAATGAAATTTGCAATGTTCTTCCTTGCAGAGTATGCTCATTTATTCTCAGTCTCTGCAATTGTTGTCACGCTGTTCCTTGGTGGATGGTCATTTCCATACATTTCATTACTTCCGGCGGCACTGGTTCCACTGGTATCGTTGGGAGTATTTTTGGTTAAGACCTACGCAGTAATATTCTTTGCGATGTGGTTGAGAGATACAGTACCCAGGGTAAGGATAGATCAACTCCTCAACCTGGGATGGAAGATCATGATACCTCTGGCTTTACTTAATTTACTGGTCACTGGTTTCCTTTTGACCGTAGGAGTGTTCTAATGGCCTGGATAACAAAGAACTGGGGAATGGTTGGAATAATTAAAGGGCTCATTGTTACAATGAAACATATGTTACGCGTCGGTAACAGGCCGACTGTGACCGTTCAGTACCCATACCAGAAAATGAAAGTGTCACCAAGATTCAGGGGACTGCATGCAGTCGATGAAGACGCCTGCATAGGTTGCGGGATATGTGAAGTAAATTGTCCGAATGGGACTATCCAGATAGTCAAGCATAAAACAAGATGGTACCCTCAGGTCAATATCGGGATGTGCCTGTTCTGCGGCCTTTGTGTGGACGTATGCCCCATGAATGCTATGAAAATGACCGGGAATTATGAACTTGCGGATTACACACGTGAGAGTCTTGTGTATGGTCCTGATAGATTATTATTCAACAAAGAGGTGAAACAATGATAGACATTGTATTTCTTGTTATTTCTGTTCTCACGATCATATCAACGATCATGGTGGTCAGGTCAAATAAATTAGTCCACAGTGCAATATATCTTGCAGGTACGTTCATCGGAACCGCTGGTCTATTCATACTCCTGGAAGCAGAATTCCTTGCCTGGGTACAGGTCCTGGTCTATGTTGGGGCTGTAATAACCCTTATATTATTCACTATTATGTTGACCAAGAAGGGAGAGGAAGAATAAAATGATCAACAAGACATTCAATTTATTGATCGCATTACTGTTGTTTGCTGCATTGTTCATGGCCCTGGATAACAGTTATACGGATCTGGCAAAGAAGGAGGAAATAACTGCAATCAGTATCGAGGATATCGCAGGAAGTCCCGATATCAGGGGCGGGATTTTCAGCGATTTTATATTTTCCTTTGAATTGCTTTCACTGTTGTTGCTGGCAGCACTGATCGGTGCCCTGTATGTCGCAAAAAAGGAGGCATAAAATGTCGTTATATTCATATCTCTTAATTTCGATAATAATATTCACCATAGGTGTATATGGAATAATTACACAAAGAAGCGGAATCAAAATCCTGATGTGCATAGAACTGCTTTTGAACTCAGCAAATCTTAACCTTGTTGCGTTCTCAAGTTACAATGGCAATGCGACAGGCCAGGTATTTGCAATATTCTCAATTGCCATAGCAGCAGCAGAAGCGGCCATTGGATTTGCGATACTTGTTGCATTGTTCAGGTTACGGGATACGATCAATCTTGACAATATCAATATCTTGAGGTGGTAATATGTTCAGTGATTATGCGGCGCTAATAGTATTATTACCGGTTATAGCGTTTGTTCTTACGCTTTTCTTCGGAAAGAAGCTCTATTCAGGCGGGGCATTGCTCCCAATAGCGGCTATAGCAGGATCGTTCATTATCTCGCTCGGGATATTCCTTGAAATATATCCGACAGATGGTATGGTACAGCAATCATTGCCATGGTTTGCTGGAATGAATCTTGGGATCTTAATAGATCCACTGGCTGTAGTAATGCTGATGATGGTTTCATTTGTAAGCCTGCTGATTCACATTTATGCTGTCGGGTACATGGCGCATGACCCTGCAAGACCGCGGTATTTTGCAGAAACATCATTGTTCACAGCAGCGATGTTAAGCGTAATATTATCTGATAATATCCTCCAGTTCTTCGTTTCCTGGGAACTTGTGGGCCTGTGTTCATTCCTCCTGATAGGTTTCTGGTATCATAAACCATCAGCAGCGGCAGCAGCTAAGAAGGCTTTCCTTGTTACAAGGGTAGGAGATGTGCTCTTCCTTGCAGGGATCGTACTGCTCTATGTAAATATGAAACTGCTTGTAGATAATGGAACTCTTGTTATCGAATCGCAAAGTTACATACTGCAATTCAAGAAAATGTTTGAAGCAATTCCGTTGATAGATGGGACACAATTAACATATATCGCACTTCTCTTCTTTGGCGGAGCTATAGGTAAGAGCGGCCAGTTCCCTCTTCATGGCTGGCTGCCTGATGCCATGGAAGGCCCGACAACGGTGTCTGCACTTATTCATGCAGCAACAATGGTAACGGCTGGTGTTTATCTTGTTGCAAGAACATTCCCGATGTTTGTCGCAACCCCGTCAACAATATCTGCGGGTGTGCCGGATGCGCTTCTGATTGTTACTTATGTAGGCGGTTTTACTGCCATTTTTGCAGCAACGATGGGACTTGTAATGAATGATATTAAGAGAGTGCTTGCTTATTCAACGGTCAGCCAACTTGGGTATATGATGCTGGCACTCGGGACAGCCGGAACTGTTCTTGGAGCTGAAGCCGTAGGAATATCCATGTTCCATCTTTTGAGTCATGCATTCTTCAAAGCACTGCTTTTCCTGTGTGCAGGAAGTGTGATCCATGCAGTTGGCACGAACGACATTCGTGAAATGGGTGGATTATTCAAAAAGATGAAAATAACTGGAACTACAATGTTTATAGCTGCACTTGCCCTGGCAGGCATTGGTTTTCCGTTTGCAAGTCTGGGTATGCCCATTATGAATATTGGGACTGCAGGTTTCTTCAGCAAAGATGCCATAATAGAAGGGGCATTGGAGTATGGGGAAGTGACACATGATATGATCCCATACGGCTTTGCAATTATTGCAGCTCTTTTGACATCGATATACATATTCAGGCTGTGGTTCATGACTTTTACAGGAAAACCACGTTCTGAAAGGCACTCCCATGAATCACCGGGAGTAATGACAGGCCCATTAATAATACTTGCCTTATTTGCTTTATTCTTTGGATTCTCACATGTTGATTTCAATGGATATCTTGAGAAAAATTTTGAATTGATGGACGTAAATATAGCTGTTCATGAAGGTGAGGCATTCCACCCATCAGCATTTTTAGTACTGTTGCCCGTGATCGTGGGTGTATTGGGTTTCTTAATATCATATTCGATATACAACAAACGAATGATCGATATGAGTAAGATCGTTTCATCAGGAAATCCACTTTATAAACTGTTATATAACAGATATTATGAACCAAAGATAGGTGCAGACTTGATCGGTGTCAAATTGACACATGATGTTGTAGCCCGGTCAGGAGAGTTCGTTGACCGAAAGATCATTGACTGGCTTATAATAGACAATATTATCAGCAATACACTGTTTAAGCTTGGTGAAATAATCCGGAAATTACAGACAGGCGTAGTCCAGAATTATGCTTCAGTCACAATACTTGGAGTAGCGTTGCTTTTAGTTTTGCTCAAGCTTAAATCTGGAGGGACATAATGGCTCTAATTTCATTAATGATCGTTATCTCTCTGCTTGGAGCGATCTTAACATTTTTAACAAAAACCCGTAAGCAGGCACGTACGATCGCTTTGGTAACATCACTGGCATCATTTGCTTTATCATTGATATTATTCTCGGGATTTGATAGTAAGATATCCGCAATACAGTTCCTTGAAACATACTCCTGGATACCAAGTATCGGAGTGAACTTAAAGTTCGGTGTTGATGGGATCGGTATGCCGCTTGTGCTGTTATCGAATATAATTATCCCGCTTACTGTCATATTTGCATGGGGTGAAACACAACAGGCAAACAAGTTCTACGGTTTGATCCTCCTTGAACTGGTAGGTGTGATGGGAGTCTTCACTTCACTTGATTTCTTTGTGTTCTATATATTCTGGGAAATTGTCCTTATACCAATGTACTTCCTGATAAGTATCTGGGGAGGGCCGAGAAAAGACTACGCTGCAATTAAGTTCTTCATATATACGCATGTGGCAAGCCTGGTTATGCTGCTTGCGATATTTACGCTATACTTCAATGCATTACATATAACCGGAAGACCGAGTTTTGACATCTTTGAACTCCTGAAATCCTACCAGGTTATGAATGGATGGCTGTTGAAAGATATAATTTCTTTAAAAGATGCGGTATTCTTAGGATTATTGTTTGGTTTTCTTGTAAAGATGCCTGCTGTGCCTTTCCATACCTGGCTGCCTGATGCACACGTTGAAGCCCCAACAGCGGGCAGTGTCATACTTGCTGCTTTGCTGCTCAAGATGGGTGGTTATGGCCTTTTCAGGGTGATCCTTCCAATCCTGCCATATTCTGATTCACCAGGAAAAATGATCACGATCATGGCTATAATCGGAGTGCTTAGTATACTATACGGAACTTTCCTGGCCCTTGCCCAGCGTGACCTCAAGAAGATGGTTGCTTATTCCAGTATAAGCCACATGGGTTATGTGACCCTTGGGGCTGCTGCACTTATCCCACTTTCCGTAAGCGGGGCGATGTACCAGCAGTTCTCGCATGGTCTTATAACAGGTATCCTGTTCATGTCATGTGGTGTGATCCAGCATTCTGCAGGAACAAGGATAATCCACGATTTGGGAGGCATAGCTAAATATATGCCAAAACTGACGTTTGTCATGCTTGCAGGGTTCCTGGCTTCGCTGGGATTACCAGGTATGAGCGGGTTCATTGCTGAATTCCTCATTCTTGTGAACTCGTATTTTACGCTTCCAACATTTGTGATACTTGCACTCTTTGGTATCGTTTTCACAGCAGGATACCATCTCTGGGCCATGCAAAGGGCGGTATTTGGTACATATAATGAAAAACTGGGGCATATCCATGATGGGGCGAACTATGAAATAGCTTCCATGGCCATTCTTGTCCTCCTGGTCATATACTTCGGACTGAATCCGAACCCTGTGCTTGATATGATGACTGCGAGTGCAACCCAATTACTTCAGTTTGTTACCGGAATGAAAGGTGTGATAACATGAATTTTACTTTACTTCTCCCTGAAATACTGCTGACCATACTGGCTTTTGTTATTATACTGATGGGTTTACTGATAAGCGATAAATCCAAGAATATGTTTGGATACTTAAGCGCAGCAGGACTTCTGGCTTCACTTGTGTATGTTCTTGGTAACGGGATGACCGGGAAGACGAATTTTTTCTATGATTCCCTGGTTATTGACCCATTGTCCCAGATTTTCAAGTTAATATTCATAATAGTTTCATTAATAGCAGTCATTGCTTCTATTGAATATTTCAAGAATAACCGCAATCAGGATGAATATTATGCACTCCTTCTCCTGTCAACGGTCGGAATGATGGTAGTAGCATCGGCAAATGACCTGATAGCGTTATTTGTAGGTTTTGAACTTGCAAGCATGTCAACATACGTGCTTGCAGGTTTTGAGAAAAAGAACCCTGCTTCACTTGAAGCTGCTTTGAAATATTTCATAATAGGTTCAATATCATCTGCATTGATGTTGTTCGGCATGTCGCTTATTTATGGAATAACAGGTTCAACAAACATTCCTGCGATAGTTGAGTTCTTCAGGATAACTCATCTCAGTGCAGAAAGCTCTCTTGGGATACTGGCAATGATTTTCCTTGTTGCAGGATTTGGTTTCAAGATGGCGCTCGTGCCATTCCATATGTGGGCTCCTGATACATACGAAGGTTCACCCAGCGTAGTATCTGCCCTGCTTGCAGCAGGTTCAAAGAAGATGGGATTTGTTGCAGCATTCAGGGTTCTTATCCTGGCATTAGTGGCGATCAAAGTGGATATTCAATACACTTTTGCAATACTTGCAATAATAACCATGACATACGGTAATGTTGTCGCAATCTCCCAGCGCAGCATCAAGAGGATGCTTGCATATTCATCCATCGCCCAGGCCGGATATATTTCGCTTGCTTTTGTGGTGATGACACAAATGTCAGTCGCCGGTGGTGTCCTTCTTGCGCTTGGCCATGCCCTCATGAAAGGAGGAGCATTCATTGCAGTGGCAGTTGTCAGCTATATGGTTTTGAATGATAATAAGAATGCTAAGAACACAGATGATTTAGGCAATTTTGCAGGGCTTGGAAAACGCGCACCAATAACCGCATTGTCCCTGTTCATATTCTTCCTGGCCCTGGCAGGAATACCGCCATCAGCAGGATTTATCGGGAAATTCGTATTATTCTATTCAGTAATGGTGGAAGCAGCAAGCCAGGCAAGCAGCTGGCTCTTAATTATTGTGACCATTGCAATTTTAAACAGCGCATTATCCATTTATTATTATGCCAGGGTCATAAGATATATGTATGTGCTGCCGCCAAATGGCGAAAGAATAAAAGAACCTGTTCCTTATGTAATTGCAATCCTTCTTGCAGTAATAGGTACAATCGGAATAGGCCTGTATCCTGAACCGTTCATCCAGATGGCGATCAATGCGGCTCAAGTTCTAGGAGTGCGATAATTATGGCAGATTGTGAATTATGTGGTGCAGCAAGACCAACCCTTTGTCCGGTAAAAGTAAGAGATGAGAGTGTGATACTCGCTTATCCGAAAGGTACATGGCGAGGTATAAACGAGGAATGTCTTGACAGGTGTCATGAGGCGAACGTTAATCGTGTTCCCATAAAGGCAAAAAATGCGATCTATGCGGCACAAGGAATGTGCCTTTATTCCAGGTGATAGTCCAGATACCCATATTCCAGGAACCCTATCACAGGGATTCAAACAAAGCAATATGTGAAAGTTGTTTTGAAGCCTGTGAAGATACGATAAAACGAAGAGCTACCGAAAAAGAAGAGTCACCTCATCATTAAATTAGTTTTAACGTTAAAATAAACCAGATTATGACACACGGGTTCAGGTCTGGATTTATATTTTATTTTTTAATAGTTATTTTTTGATACCCTACTTCACACCCTCATTTATATTTGTGTGAAGGGAAATATGTCTTAAGAATTGAGCGTATCAATGATGATAAATAATCGATTATTATCCCAGAGAGGGAGTTAAATTGCCTTTAGATTATACTGATTTAAGAGATATGAAAAAGCGCCAGGATATTGAAGGGTTGCTGAATATTCTTGAAACCGGCGATATAAAGGAATGCCGTGAAGCGATACGCATGCTGGGGGAACTGAGGACCAGGAAGGCAATATCTCCTCTAATAGGATTTCTTGAGACAGATGATGTTCAAATCCGTTCAAACGCTGCATGGGCTCTTGGTGAAATAGGACATGTGAAAGCTGTTCTTCCTCTGATCGGGCTTTTGAACGACCCGATTGAAAATGTCAGGATAAATGCGGCCTGGTCACTGGGGCGCATTGGTGATAAACGTGCCTTAACGGTATTAAGGTCTGCCAGGAAGAACGGTTCGACAGAACTTCGAAAACATGCACGGGAAGCAATAGCAAGAATAGAATCCAATGAAAATGACAAATGGCGAAACTGTGAAGATGCTGACATTCCTGATATTGTGGACATTCCCCTGATTGAAATTGAAGTTCCATCGTATATGGAGTGCAATTATATATCAAGAGTAGAAGATGCTGACACCCAGACAGATTATGAGAATATAGCCAGGTTCTCAAGAAATGTCCAGGTAAGAGATACAGGTGACCCATTATCAGAAGATGATACACGAAAGATCGTATTGGGATTAAAAGACGATTCCAAAGGTCTTGTATCAGTCGATATTATATTCAAGTATAAAGATAACACAAATGGTGAACGAAAGTCAAGTTCTGTATGGCTGCAAATGGCAAGTGCAGGGACAAATGGGGATAACAATAACAATAGCAATAACAACAAAACTGAACGTGAAATAGAAAGGATTGATTCGGGGCCAAAATATATTAAGAGAACCGAAGGTACAAAGAAAAAAGCGAAAATAAAACATTCAAGAAAGCCAAGGCCGGTTGAATATGATATACCTGAAGAAACAGGATCAGATCAATCCGAGAAATACCCTTCTGAAATTGATGAAACTGACGTTGAAGTCCCGGAAGAGAGGGTTATAACCAGAAAGATTATTTCTCGCAGGGATAAAAAACCAAGACCAGTAAGGGAAATACCTGAAGAACAAGAACAAGAATACGGGTATGAAGAAGAAAC
>NZ_FZMP01000163.1 GCF_900196725.1 Candidatus Methanoperedens nitratireducens
ATCGTTCGATGGAGGTCGCATTAGACTCTGGTTTAAATGTCTCATCATACGGTTTAGTATTTATACGGTCGTTGTTGGATGACGGGTTGTGTTTCAGAGTTCGGATCAGATCTCCCGCAACGGTGAATATCTTGATCGTGCAGACGTCCGGAAGATTGGTGAACTTGATCAGTTTATCAAAGTTCGTCTCATACGTCGAATACTTGTAGAACGGGTTTGGAACCACTTTGATGTCTTTCAATGCGCGTTTCACATCAGATTTTGAGGCAACCGTACGTGCGGTCGTGCTATACGTGAACCGGTCGTAGGCAGTAATGAAGTTAGGTGCGGTCAGTTTTAGCGTACCTTCATCTGGAATTTGTGCGTAGATCGTATCCCGTTCAGCAGCAACAACGGTCGTACCACTCGGGCTTCCAACGCCACGCGCACTCTTCAGCAGATTATTCCATGTAAAGCCATCAGCCGGAGCGCCAACTAGTGCCCGAGGAGTCAGCGCCAGTGACCAAATGGCGGGTAGAATATCGACCGATTTTCCCGTAAGCGAACCCGCCGTGGAATCGTAATCCGACAGAATGATATGCATGTAGTTTCTTTGATATGGTCCTGATGCATCACCGCCAAGGACATTGTCCAGATACCAACCGTTACCGTTGAATGCGCTGCCGTCGCGGGTCATAACATTCAGCCTGCGATTTGGCAGAGCATCTTCCTGGTCTACATCCCAGACCGTGAAAGGAACGGGATAAAACTCGTTCTGAGCACCGAAAGCGCCCGTATGACCGTAAGCCGTTTGCCACACGGTGCGTGAGAAACGAATTTCAACCGTTTTTAAGTCAGCGGAATCGATCACCGTTCCCAGGAAACCACATGAAAGGCCAACACCTCCGCCAAGAAGCTCGAGACCGAAATTAACACTGTTGAACCAGTATGTACCGGCTGGAACGCCTGCCGTCGTGTATTGCGGTCCGTTCGTATATAAAGCGGACACCCCTTTCAATGGAGGAGCATATGTTTTGATCAATACCCCCTCACAGATATCAAACTGTTCCGTAGAAGATGTACCTGGAATGGCGATTGATGTGCTGAATAAACGATCGTCAAAGATTGAATCGCCATTAGTCGGATTCCCGCTTCCATCCAGATCCAATATCCCGTTGCCGCCGTCGATCCAGGTTCGGGGATCATCTACTTTGGTTGAAAATGCGATCGTATTACCGTCTCTTTCTATTTCAAATACAAGCTGGCCGGCATGCGTTGATCCGGTGTACATTACCGCTTTGCCATTTACGGAATCCGGGAGTTCATAAAATTCCACAGTGTAGACGGCATTCACAACCGCGGCAGGGTCTGCCAGTTCAAGTTCGATGTAGCCATCAGAGACGCCTTGAATATGCCGGGCTTGGGAAGAATCGGCCATCGCATCGTGGCGAAATGACGAACTTAGTTTTGAGGCACCGCAGCAACGGCATTGGATAAGACCGATGATTCGAGGGAAACCGGTATTCCGGCCGGTTTCAAGATATATTGTCCGTCAAAGAGTATACTGTCCGGTCCTGCAATATAGGGCTGCGCGTCGTAGGCAGTAACAGAATAGAA
>NZ_FZMP01000121.1 GCF_900196725.1 Candidatus Methanoperedens nitratireducens
TAAGAACGGGGAGATACGATATGCATTATAGAGACTTTTCAAACGTTAATTTTGCCCCGAAGGGGCTTTCTTGAAAAATAGCAGTTATAGGCAGTGTCTCTGACGTATCTTTATGCTCAAATCGCTTCTCAAAATTCAAAATTGCCAATCTCTTTGGAAATGTCTTTCCTTGGCTTGCCGATGGCGATATCTAAGACATCCCCCTTTTTATCAAAAAAGAATTTCAGCTTTTTTTCCATGAGATTTCGCCTCTTTTTATCCACCATCAATTCTTCCTCCCCGACACAATAAAAAACCGCTCCCTTTTGCCATCCATCTCAACTGGGTCAAAAAAGCCGGAAATCCCCCTTCTTTAACATGCGGGTACGCTCCGATATATGTAATCCCATTCTTCTTAAACCACCCCAGCACCTCGCCCACCGAATGATAGCTCTCATGGGGATTGACGTATTTATCGGCGACGTATGCTGTCTCATGGACGCTCCTTAATTTTCTCCTGTAGATTGATTTCTCGACGTATTCCAGCCTTTTGTCGATATCAGTACCAGCCCTCAGCCCTATCCACATCCTGGTTACCCTGTGCGCCAGCCGCCCGTATTTGTTATAAAGCCCCACGGTTACCGTCCCTCCCGGCTTGCACAGGTCTGCAAGTGATGCGAAGTTCTTATAAGGGTACCTGGTATGGTGCAGCGCACCAAGGCAAAAGACGTGGTCAAACCTTTTTCCTGTTCTGAACTCAGCAAGGTCGCAGTGCTCGAACTCAACAGGCAAATGGAATCTTTCCGCAAGCTGCATAGCTTTCTGGAGCGAAGAACGGCACAGATCTATAGCCATAACATTCGCGCCGTAATATGAGAAATAGCACGCCTTTTCCCCTGTGCCGCAGCCTGCGTCCAGTATCTCTTTTCCCGAAAGCGAGTCCGGCTCCAGCCCCGCAGTGTCAAGGATCTTTCCCATCACATTGGCATGGAGCTTGCTAATGAGGTCGCGTTCGGTACAGATGGGGAGAGAGGGGTACGGGAATTTCTCGTACAACCGGTTCACTGAAAGAGCGATTTTGTCCATTATTCTTTTTTGACCGCCAGCCGTATAATATTCTCTTTACCTTTCTTTATCTTGATGACTTTCCCATCATCTTTCATCTTTGCAAGAACGATACTTATCTTGGACTTTGAGAGTCCGCTATCCTTGACTATATCGGATTGGTATGCCTGTCCGCCGCATTTTGTCAGGTATCGCTCTATCATCTCCTCATCGCTTAAAAATTCCTCTGGCAGGTAGGGGAACGGCGGCTGGGATATATCGTCTTTGACACTTTCAGTTTTGATATTATCCGCCGGAGTTGCATTAATTCCAGCATCGCCTGCCTGAGATGTGGCGATTCCATTATTATCTATTTGAGCGGTTGCTTCGGCTCTGGCTTTGTCCGGCTGAACGATGCCAGCACCGGGGCTACCTGTCTGCGTCGCATTATCATTACCATATGTCCTTAAAGCGCCGGTTCCGCTATCGTTTGTCCGGACAGTGTCTGCCTCGATATTCCCAGTCCGAGGCGTCTCATTTTCGTCGCTGTCCGTTAAAACCGCACTATCTTTTTTGCCGCGAGAGCGTCTCCATTTCCAGGTTACGAGTAAAGTGCCGGATATCAGGATGACTATAGGGATCACTAATGTAGCAGTGGACAAAGTAAAAGACGATGTGTCCTGGTCAACAACAGCAGGCTTGAGCACAAGGAACGGCTCTCCTTTACCGAAACTTTGACCATTCCATATCAGGCTATTTTCCACTTGTTTATCAAACTTGGGAGATACACTCTGCACCTCAAAACCTGATGGGATCTTGATGATAAGTGTACTGTCCAGAGAAAAGACGCTCCCTTCCGAAAAGGTATCGCCTATTAAAATATTCCCTGAATATGTGCGTGAAAAATTTTTCCATTCAAAACTGTACACGATAATTCCAGTTACGCTTGATAGGGTTCTTTCCGTGCCATAGGAAATATTGAAATCTCCAATCTTCATGGAGCGATTTGAGCTGTTTTTAGCAGAAAGTAGCAATCCGTCCAGATCGCTTTTAATCTGGTTCTGGTATCGTGATATATTCTGTCCCTTCTTTATCATTACCTCCCATTCGTTTAATTCAGACGCGGTGAGAGGCATACGCTTTTCGACAGTCCATAGAGCATCTCCATTTCCGTGTATATCAATCGTGAACACGTTTTGGTCAGAAACCTGCGCTGTTGAGACCTGCACCCATAACATTAAAAAAATAATGATAAATACCGCCTTCGTCATCAGTACAGCACTTGACGGCATTAGTAATAAGATTTACTACTATCCAGTAATTTTGAAAAATCCAGCCGGTTTGAAAAATTTTCCAGTTCCATGCCGGAGGCGCTGTAAGGAGGCATCAGCGCCTCGCCAGGAGATACACAACCGTATCGATATATTTTTTCCAAACATAAACATGACTACAATTCCTAATGTTTTCCTGGGTTTTAAATACGTATAGATATTTGTTATGGTTTAAAATTGTTTATAAAACGTTATTTGTTATTTTACTAATCGTATGATATTTTCTTTGCCTTTTTTTATCTTTATAATCCGTCCATAATTTTCCTTACTACTATTCAATACCTTGCTATCGTGATAAAACCCGTATGACCAACCCTCGCTGTTGCCGGGCGGGTCCCCCTGTCTGTAAATGATATTTCACGCTCGATGGTCTCGATGGTCTGTACCTGGGAAAAACCGGTTTTCCCGATCGCCTCCCTGATCTCTTTTGTCTGTTCAAAAAAAGGCGAATATACGGCAAGAAAACCTCCGGGATAAATTACCTGCGGAACATAAGGTATCACCTGTGATGAAACGATTGTATCCAGGGTTATTACATCAAATCTCTCATCCAGTTTCTGGATTTCCGCGACTATATCCCCGTGTCGCACCTCAACGTTGGAAAGCCCCGCAAGAGCTATATTCTGACGCGCAATCCCTATAAATTCCTCCCTCTGCTCATAAGATACTACCTTTTTTGCGATCCCGCCAAGATATATGGCAAGTATCCCTGAGCCTGTGCCCGCATCCAGTACATGATCTGAAGAGCACACTCCGGTGTTCGCAATGATCACCCCGATGTCCTTGGGCATCATGGGCGCCCCGCTGCGCTTTGCATGTTTGAAAAAATCTGGCGCCTTTGGTTTCTGGATAACGAACTCAATACCGAGATGGGACTTTACCATATCGCCGGGAGACTTTGTCCTGAGTTCTTCGAGTTTTATTATCCCGAGGTCGGTATGCAGTTCTCCATCGGCTCTGGTAAAATACTCTTTTATCTTTCCTTTGTAGAATGTTTTCAAAATTATCGGGGTTTCCATAGCCATCCGTCTGGCTAATATAGAAGCTGGTAGATAAAGAATATGTAATGGTTATGGATCACGTCAACATCAAGGGCAAGAAATACTTAATGGATACACTGAGGCTTTTAACAGGTAATAAGGAGCCGGACGTCGAAAACGTCCCGGATAACATCCTTATTATCGCACAGGCTATAGACGAACCTGATGAGCTGCCGTATCTTATAGAGACGATAAAATCGATGAATATCGAGAATATGGACAGGTTCAGGTTCGTATTATTCAGGGTGCAGATAGATTCGCAGTTGCACATGAACGAGGACCTGATGAGATACCAGAAGCGGCTTTTTGTGTCCCAGGTGATCGAGAAGCTGCTTTATGAGAAGGTATTTTTCGCTGAGGAAAAAGAGGATGATGATGAAGGCGAGGAACGTGACGGATAAGAGAAAATTAGCATTTTTCGACATCGTTATGTACATCCGGTACAATTTCAGACTATGGCTCCCCCATTTGTCACGTTCTCACGCAATGTTTTCATCCCTCTCACCAATGTTTGCAGGAACAAATGCGGCTATTGCGGCTTCAGGCGCGACATGGGACACCCTGAGGCAAAACTTCTCTCGCCCGTCGAAGTGACTGATATACTTGAGCGGGGTGCGCGCGCCGGATGCTCCGAGGCGCTTTTTACGTTCGGCGAGCGACCTGAGGAGGTTTCAGGCTTCATGCCTTTGCTCAAAGCATCAGGATACGGTTCCATTATAGACTATCTTATTGAGCTATGCAAACTCTCTATAGATATCGGTCTATTACCCCACAGCAACCCCGGCATACTTGAAAAAGACGAGCTTGAGGAACTGAAACCGTATAATGCCAGTATGGGACTAATGCTTGAGACCGTGGGCACCGTTGATGCCCACGAAGGCTGCGCCGGGAAAGTTCCCGAAAGTCGCATTGAAACCATTATGGATGCCGGAGAACTCGGCATCCCTTTTACCACCGGGCTCCTTGTAGGCATAGGTGAAACGTGGGATGACCGGGTGCGCTCGATCCGGGCTATCAGGGACGTTCACGAAGAATCCGGTAATGTCCAGGAGGTAATAATCCAGAACTTTATCCCCAAGCCCGGGAGCAAAATGGCTTCCTGGCATGCCCCGGGGATCGGGGAAATTATAAAAACCGTTTCGATGGCAAGGCAGAACCTTCCTGAGGATGTGGCGATACAGGTGTCCCCGAACCTGGTAAACCCGAAAGAACTGGTGCACTGCGGTGCAAGCGACCTTGGCGGCATCTCGCCTGAGACCATTGACCACATCAACCCGGAGTCTCCCTGGCCTGATATCCGGAAACTCCATGACATGGTTTGTATTCCTTTGCGGGAGCGGCTGCCGATATATCCGCAGTACGTTAAGAAAAAATGGTACAGTAAAGAAATTGAGCCGTTAATCCGCAAACTTTCTGATGCAGAAGGATTTCGGAAGACATATTAATAAGTATTACTATATGCCTGCAAACTTCAGGTGGTAATATACAGCTATTACAAAGTATTCAGAACGATGTACAGTGCCGGGTTGAGGCAGGAAAGTGCACTTTGCAGGATGCATTGGATCTTTATAAAGCTCCGTCATTTCTCTTTTCACTTGCGGACACGCTCCGCAAACAAGCAGCAGGAGATAAGGTCACCTATGTTATCAACAGGAACATCAACTTCACGAACATATGTACCGGAACATGCAAATTCTGCGCCTTCCGGAAGCATGACGGGTATATACTATCCATCCCGGAAATCCTTGAAAAAACAAGGGCTGCCGTTGCACTCAATGCTACGGAAGTCTGCATCCAGGGAGGGCTTCTTCCGGACTGGGATGTTTCCAATTACTGCGAGATCCTTGAAAATATCAGGGAAGAGTTCCCGCAACTGCACATCCATGCGTTCTCTCCCATGGAAGTGTTCCATGCCGCGCGAAACGGCAACATGAGCGTGAAAGAAACGCTTTCGTGCCTGAAAAAATCAGGGCTTGGCTCGATGCCGGGCACTGCGGCTGAGATACTGGTTGACAGGGTCAGGGAAGAGATATGTCCGGATAAACTAACAACACATGAATGGATAGACGTGGTCAGGACAGCACACAGGTCCGGGATACCCACAACTGCGACAATAATGTACGGGCATATCGAAACTCTTGAGGAGCGGATCGAACACCTCGTAGTAATACGCGAGTTGCAGAAAAAAACTGGCAGGTTTACTGAATTCGTACCCCTTCCTTTCATGCCGTCCAACAACCGCCTTGGGACGGGACTGCAAAGCTCAAACGAAGTTGAAGACATGAAATTCCATGCGCTTGCAAGGGTGTTCCTGTACCCGTATATCAGGAATATCCAGGTAAGCTGGGTCAAGCTCGGCAGGAAACTTGCGCAGTCGGCATTGAACTTCGGCGCCAATGACCTTGGCGGAACGTTGATGGAGGAAAATATATCAAAGAGCGCAGGCGCGGCTAACGGCGAGTATATGGCGCCGGCGGAGTTTGAGCAGTTGATAAGAGGGATTAACCGGGTGCCGCAGCAGCGCGATACGCTGTATAATCCGGTTAACGGGCTATGATAAGTTATCTTGAGTTCATCCTGATAACTTCATACATGGTGCTCACTTACCACATAATCGCTCTCAAATATAAAAAATCCCGCATTTTTCCGTATTTCAGCCGTATTTCAAGAATATTCCTCGTATCCATCCATGCCTTCATTGTAATAACAAACATACTTCTTTACTTCTGGCTCATATCAAAAGATTTCAATCCCGTATCGGTTGTTTTTTCAGCCCTCGGAATCATATTATTTACCGCCGGATTATTCATCATCTACTGGGGCAGCTATTCCCTGCGAAAAGCGGTTTTCGTCCCTGAAAATAAGCTTGTGACAATGGGTGCTTTTGCCCGTGTGCGCCATCCCATGTACCTCGGTGGCATCATCGGCGCGTTCGGGCTTGCACTGTTCGCCGGTTCGTTGCTGGGATTTATATATTCGTTCATCCTTGCTCTAGTATTATCCTATATTGCCGATTCGGAAGAAGAGGATTTGAGAGCAAGGTTCGGACAGGAATACGTCGAGTACCAGATGAAAGTACCAAAGCTCTTTCCTCGCATCTGATAGCAACATTGCGCCCTGATCAGTACTTCCGATCGGTCGTAGTTCCGA
>NZ_FZMP01000165.1 GCF_900196725.1 Candidatus Methanoperedens nitratireducens
GTTGAAATTGGTTCAAACGCCACCGAAACTGTCACTTCTACCACGCTTGATCTCACCACCAACCGGGTCTACCAACTCGTAAGCCAGAATGGTATAATCACACTTATATCAATGCCATAACTGTTGTCCAGATCAAAAATTTGAGGGAATTGAGGGCAAAGTTAGGCTGTAACGTGCCAGCGTCGTGCTGCATCATTTTACAAACGAGGAGTTTTCTATCATGTTTCATCAACAATCTGTTCGCGCATTGTACACACGGCGGTTTGATTGGATTAGCTTGGTCGTAGAAGTTGTTGGGATGCTAATAACGGCCGTTTATCTGACAAAAGCTGACCCCACTGCCACAGGCGGGCCAGATGCCTTTGGGTACACCTTCATAGATTCCAATGAACCAGGTGGCCCCATTTATGCCTGGGAGGAAATTTCCAGCACCGGTACTCTAGTCACCGATTGGACAGACTTCAATAATGGGTTTGCTGGCCCTATTCCCATTGGGTTTTCTTTTAATTATTACGGCAACGCCTATCCAGAGTTATATGTCAACACCAATGGGTATGTCAGTTTTGAACAAGGCTACCTGTTCGCGCCACCTTGTTGCGGGTTGCCCAATACCTCAACACCCAATAACGACATTGCCCTCTTTGGTGATGATTTGCAATTGATAAATTACGGAACGGAATCGGCCGTTTATTACCAAACCCTCAGTAACCCCAACCGCCTGGTTATTGAATTTGTCAATATGTACTACTGCTGCGGTTATCCCCCTTATGTCGGTCACACCCTACCAGGTCATTCTGTACGAAAATGGCGATGTTCTAGCCCAAATACCCAAACCATGAACGGCAACACTTCCACCTATGTAGGTATTGAAAATCAAAACGGCACAGATGGTCTGGGTTACACAGCCTCCCCTAGGAGATAACCTGGCTATTCTTTACCGTTATCCTGTTGGTGTCTTTTTTGGGTGTTTCGCCAGAAAGAGGGTACAGTGATCCCGGCACCACAGTCACCTACACAGTTAGCCTCATCAACCAGACAGGCACAACCGACAGCTACGATCTCACCTTAGCCTCAGGCAACGTCTGGACAACCACACTACCTGTTTCGCAAGTAACACTGGCCGATGGTGAAACGGCATCATTCGAGGTTCCTGTCGAAATCCCTGCCTCTGCCGAACCTGGCGATACCGACACTGCCACCCTCCAAGCCACATCCGTTACCGCCCCTGGCACCTATTCCGCCACTGCCACCTTACCAACTGTAGTAGGTGGCGGAGACACCGCCTACGTAACCGTATCAGACTACAACTATAATTACATTGCTCTCATAGACACCGCTGCCCAAATTTTTATCGGCACCATAGATTTAAGTTTTACCAACTGTAATGAAGCCGATTTTGTCAGTATACCCCCAGATGGTCAAACGGTATGGGTTTCCTGCCCATCTTCCAACAACATCGTTATCATAAACCGCAATACCAACACTATTGCAAACATTTTATATGGCCCATATGCCCCCAATAAAACTGCCTTTTCCACAGATGGTCAATATGCCTTTGTTGGTAGCCTCTATAGCAACCAGATATCAATCATTAACACAACAACCTACGCCCAATCGCTCATTTTTGCTGCAGGGCAAAATGCACAGATTGCCGTTCACCCCTATTTGCCCGTTGCCTATATAACCAATGGAAGTTATCAACCCATAGAGGTGATGGATATGACCTCTTTTGAGATCATACGCACTATAGATGCAACATTTGGTTATTCCCCCGTCGTTTCCCCTGATGGACTGCGATTATATGTTGAAAGCGAGGGGGAGATATTGGCAATAGATACCCAAACAGAACAAATTGTTGATTTTACGCCTTATTTAGGCGAGATGGGTGATATTACGTACGTCTGAGCATCGATCGATGTACAGCTACGTACGTCTGAGCATCGATCGATGTACAGCTACGTACGTCTGAGCATCGATCGATGTACAGCTACGTACGTCTGAGCATCGATCGATGTACAGCTACGTACGTCTGAGCATCGATCGATTACAGCTACGTACGTCTGAGCAGATCGAGTAGCTCATAGCATCAGGATACACAAGTCGCTGCAGATCAGGTCGTCACAGTCAGTACACAGTGTCTGACAGCAGAGTCACGAGACATGCACGTATCGCTGCATGTTAGAACACGGCTGAGGACAGAGACACTGTGACTACGTCAGACATCTG
>NZ_FZMP01000191.1 GCF_900196725.1 Candidatus Methanoperedens nitratireducens
CAATTACCTTAAGTACCTCGCCGCTGGCAATCTGTTCCATCAGCCATTTTGTTCTGATGAATGGGTAGGGGCATGACTGCCCCCTGGCGTCCAGAACAGCATCTGCTACTATATCTGCCATGGACATCCTGGCATTATCATCAACAGTTTTATCATTTTTAATCTCCTTCATGGATAATCAAAAATGGATTCTAATTTTTCATATGGGTTGTGCTTTATAAAATTAAAATAAAAAACGCGCACAACTTAATTATTTGAAAATACAAAATAATTCCGCTTGTTGTTACGGTTATCCTGCATCAAGCATTTGTGAGCAATCGTGTGTATTTCTTCTCAAACTCGCCCTGGCATGTAGTGCAGCAGAAGAAATAATCCTTATCGTTGAATTTCTTTCTGATTGCGTCTCCTGTTACTTTCCTTTCGCAATAGGCGCAACTCAGGGTTATGCTGGAGGATGCGAGTGGTATGGTTGCATCTTTTCGATATGGGTTTTTTACGGGAATAACACGGATATCGTTCACGTCTGTCAGGTTTATCCTATCCTGTACTGTAAGAATGTGCTGCATATCCCCTGCTATTCTGGATACGATGGCTACGTCAGAGTCTGATGTGGTGTACAGTTCTTTTATTTCTTCGAGCTTCAGAAGCTCCTCAGCTATTCTGTTTACTGCAAGGGGCTTTGCATTTATTATTAGTATCGCTTCGGCTATGCCAAGCTTGCTGTGATCGATATCTAAAGTGAATTTCCTGATGATACCGAGTTCAAGCAACCTGTCCACACGGCTCTTAATGGTGGGCACGCTTGTAAGGCAGTGCCTGGCTATTTCCTGATACGACTTCCTGCTGTCGCTCTGAAGCTGGGTTAATATTTTAATATCAAGATTGTCAAGTTCTACCATATTCATAACTTTACACATGATGTAAACATAAGTACTTTTTGGTTTAAATTTTTAATCAGAGTTTCCTTCCATCAATTTTTCTCCTTTAGTAAAGCCGAACAAACCGGCTGCGATTATTATTAATATTATAATTATTAACGAAATATATGTCATTATCATCCTCTCCACATTATTCATCAGGATTAATTTGTGGATAAGGTCTGCAGTCCAGATTCCAATAATAAGCCCCATGAATCCGAAGATAATACTATATGCCAATCTTTTGAACACTTCAGATATTTTCATACTTGTTTAGACTTTATAAATTATTTGTGCGTTTGATGAAATCAATCTTTTCTGATAGGATTTCATTGTCTATTCGTAATGTAACAAGTAAAATCAGCAGAAGTATAAATGCTACAATGTTCATAAGAACCGTGCCAATGACAACATCCCCGCTGATACCTCCTCCCCCCGAACCTATAACCACGGGATGAACTGTGGCTCTATTCCACAGCCTGATGGAAAGGAAACTTAAAGGTACACTTATAAAACCGATAATACCGAAAACCGATGAAAGCCTTGCCCGTTTCTCAGGTTCGTCTATGGATTTTCTTACCATAAGATAGGATATATAGATTAAAAAAAGAACAAGCGATGTATTCAATCTGACATCCCAGGTAACCCAGTACTCACCCCATGCCGATCTTGCCCAGAGAGAGCCTGTTATCAGGGTAAGGAAGGCAAATATTACGCCGACCTCTGCTGCAGAAACTGCTCTGGTATCCCATTTTTCCTGCTTTGTTCTTAAATACTTAATACCTGAGATAAATACAATGGTGAAAGCCAGGTACGCCGTGATAGCTATGGGAACATGAAAGTAGAATATCTTGAAGTTTATGGGATTGCCGCCTGCATCCATAGGATCGACTGGAATAGGGGCAACAAAAAATATCAGGTATATCGAAATAACTAATGCTATTGGTGTCAGTGAAAAAAGTATTTTCTTGAACATGTTTTAGTGTCTCTATTATTAGAATGTACTATGATTGCACCTTGTTAATTTTCGTCGATATATTGGTTTCCGTTTACAAATTAAATAAATATTTAAACAATTTTTATGTTTTTTAAGCGCAACCCACTTAAACAATAACCTAAATGCATATATCAATTTTATGATATTAAAGGAAATTTATTATATCTCGCTTGTATTTTCATTGATAGCTGCAACCATCGGAATATATCTTTCCCTCAAGAGTTGGATGCGTTTGAGGAGAATTGAACTCGATACACTGAAGGCAAGGGCATTTCTGGATAAATCATTCTTATATACTAACTTTAAATTTACGCTGGTCGTGATAGGGCTTGTATTCCTTCATATGATACTGGAGTATATTGAACTTGGGGGAAATTTACCACCTGAGCTGCATCCTGTTTACTACGGTATTTTCCCAGTTGCTATATTAGTACTTGTGTTAATGATCTCTACGTGGCATAAACTTCTTTATAAAGAAAATAGAAATGACACTTAATTTAGATTAAGTCCCCTATCTGAATATGCGGGAGCATACTACCGCTTTCCACAGCAATCAATGGCGACCAGAGCCCAAGGGCGAAATAAGAAACAGAAGCAAAAATAGCCACGACCGAAGCTACAGAGAGAATATCATTTAAAAATCGGCAGTGGCATAATTTAAGATACTTAACTCCACTTTGTTAGATTAGACAATCACATCGCCTGTTCGCGTCGATTCCAATTTTTACAAGTAATCTTCTTCCGATAGTGATTTGTTCTGAAATTGGGCAAATTCCAAGTAGGATAGATTCCTCAAATATCATTAAGTATCGTATTCTGGCACACTGCCTAAAAATCCAATCCAGAGATTCTCACTTTCATTTAATTCTTTTATTTTTTCTTTTATACGCATAGGTAGATAAAATAATATCAGAATAAGCAAGTTTGCAAATCGTATCTTTTGACATATACACAGGCGATTCTAAGTACTTTACGCTTTCAGAGAATTAAAGTTTAACTTGTTTTTCTCTTGATTTTTAAAGCGCAAACTAATTGAAAAACCAGAATCAATATCGGTAATCCTAACAATATGTTTCCAGATTGAACCCATGAATAGAAAAGATTTAGTCTTATATCTTATCTTTTATTACTCACGTTTTTACAGGGAAGATATTTTCATTTCTTTTTTCACTCTACTGATTCTTGTATGTGCTGTTAAATATGCAGAGAACATAAAAGATAACGGTTCTGTTCTGAGATTTTTTTATCTGTTTACTGGTGCCGTTGCGCTTGCATTAATGGCTACCCTTAAAGAGAATGCGTATATCGCAATGGCATTAGTAATATTGTTTCTCCTCCTGTTGTTTATCCGGGAGAAAAGATACAGGGGTTTGATAGGAAAACTCAGAAAACTTGATAGAAAATTACTGATTGTATTATCGGAAGGAGTATTTTTCATTCTGATTTTTCTCACCGTCTTTTCACTTTTTTATACTGGCAAGGTTTTTGATCTTTATGGCATAAAAGCAGTTCTTGATAAAGGAATTGCTTACTGGTACGAGATGCATAAAATACAGCGCATCGGCGGCCCGATGTATTTTTACCTTCCACTAATGGCGCTTTATGAACTTCCTGTTCTAATTTTCGGGTTTGCTGGAATTGTTCATTATTATAAGAAAAATAACCTTTTCATGACCTTTCTTGGATACTGGGCAATGACGAATCTTATAATTTATTCTTATCTCCAAGAAAAAGTACCCTGGCTCGTCCTGATCCCACTCTTACCTTTGATATTGATAGCAGCAGCGTATCTTGGCGAACTTCTGCCCCGGTTAAGGTTTAATTCCAAGATAGGAGCAGCCACAATTATTTTTCTTGTGATAGGCTCTTCCTACTTTGTATATTCAAGCATCTTATTGAACTATTACAATTATACAAACCCTGCTGAGCCTTTAATCCAGGCTGCTCAGCCGCCACAGAAGTTTTCAGAACTTATTAACAAGATAAATGAAATCTCACTGCAATACCAGAACCAATCCACGGAAATTCAAGTTACTGATGCTGAAATGGAAACCCAGTTTTTGTGGTATTTGCGCCATTACAATAATATTAAATGGAGAGTAAATATAAGCTCTAAGTTCAATGCCCCGCTGATTGTTGTCAAGGATTCTGATGGAGAATCTGAGGCAGATATTATCAAGCGCAGCCTGAATACTGACTATGAAAGACTTGATAGCGCGAAGATGTCGTGGTACTGGTTTAAGACCTCGGATATTACTTTAGATTACCTGCTATACAGAAGAATGGATAGATCACCGTCAGAATACAGGATTGTTCTGTTCTATAAGCCCAAATATTTAGATTAGTGTTCTTTCTTATTATTTACAGATTAGTTAAGCATAGTCATATAAGTAATGTTG
>NZ_FZMP01000099.1 GCF_900196725.1 Candidatus Methanoperedens nitratireducens
TGAGGTATCGAGGTGATGGGAATGGCAGAGGGCGCAGTTGAGAAAAAAGCGGTAGAATCTGAGCATGCAGAAGCATCAAAAGAGAGAGCCAAAAAAGAAGCCGACCCCGCCAGGGAGTTTGTAGACAGCATCATGGCAGAGATGAGCCTGAAAGGCGCTTCAAAAAAGAGGCTTATCAAGAAGCTGGCTGAACAGTATAATTTTGATAAACAGAAGGTTCTGTTCAAGCTCAGGCGCGCGCTCATCACGGAGAGATATACGGCGGCGAGCGGGCACTGAGATGCGAAACGAAATGTTGAGTTTTGCTATTCTCCTCATCTGTTTTTCATTTTAGCAACTTTTTAATTGCATTCTTGCATACGTTGACCCCGGGCGCTCCTGAAGTCACATAGACTACGCCAAGCGTATCCAGAATCTCCTCTTTGGTAGCTCCATTGTGGATTGCACTCTTCACTGGGCTTCAGCGCAATCAGGGCAAAGTCTCCCGGCAACGACAGCCAGTGCCATCAGTATTTTCATCTTCGCTGGAAGAGCTGTATCAGTCCATAATGCCTCATCGCTAATTCTTAAAACCTGAATTTTATTTTTACCATGATTTATTCATCTGCCTTCATTACAACCACTGAGCCGTCCCTCATTCTCACCACTCTCTCTTTCGATAACCCATATTTTCGATAGCTCATCGCCTCCACATGACCTGTACCAAGATGTTCCCTTATCAGATTTGCATCCTCCTGTAACATCGTCAGTTCCTTCAAAGGCGGCTCGATTTTAATCTTCTTTTTAGCAAAAATCGCTCCATCTTTCATATTAGCTCCCACGAAGCCTTTAGAATCATTTAATATAAGCGTACCTTTTTTCATGTATGCTCCTGCAAACTCATCAGCAGTGCCATCCACAATTACCACACCACCATCGAGATGGGCTCCCGTGTTCATCCCTGCATTTCCTGCGACATGAACCTTGCCTTTCCGCATCAACAATCCTGTGCCGTTATAAGCGTTCCCATCTATTGAAACGAAAGCCTCACAGTTACACCGGGCTGCTACTGTGCCCCTCAGTATCCCGTCATTCAGCAGCAGATATCTTTTTCGTGCATCATATTTATTCTTAACAAGTGCATCTTTCCCCAGCCCGTTACAGAGAATTTCAGTTATTGATCTGAACTTTTTATAGCCCTGTTCATCAGATACAACCTCAACAATGTTCCCAAAGGGTTCTTCAATGTTGCCTTTAACATATATCGCACCTGAGACCATACCCATGCCCATTTCTGAAGAGATATCGCCATTGACATATATCCTTCCAGCCTTTTCTGGCGCTCCGGTTCCACCAAAATGCATGAGGTTTGCGCCCATGCTGTAACCCAGCCTTTTTCCCACATTTCCGTGAATGTGGATATCCTTGCCTTTTCTTAATGCATCTACCAGCTCTTTGTAGGTAAAATTCGTTCCCTCCTGGGAAGGTATGATGCTACCGGGACGAATCTTATTACTCTGCCATGTGAAATTGCACGTATAATCACACAGGTTATCGACGGGTTCCTTCAACTTAAGTTCCATATTAAAAAATTTCCATGTTGTTTTTAATATTCCCATCCCAGGCGATCCACGGCATCAGTTGTTTAAGTATTTGGACTGCATCGTAACGCGCAGGGATTTTTAATTTTCTCTTTTTTCCGCATGGGGTTTCGAACAGGTTATTTTGAATTTGTTTAAACTCTTCCGGCATACCCGGAAGCTCTCTTCCACATCCACATTCTAGCGGCTTCCCTTCATTTTCCCATTTTTTTAGTAATCTATCTTGCAGTTCTTTTTTTATCACACGTGTTTCTTTCACTTTTAATTCTTCAATCAATTCTTGCTTTGTAATCATTATTTAACCTCCTTCAGGAACCGTTTTTCAATTTCAGGAGTAATCTTGGTGTATGCTTCGTCACCAGTCTGAATGCCTGAGCGACCTAAACGATAGGCTATAATCTCTTTCGGGACTTTACCATGTAATCTCATAGCCATGCCTTTGCGGAGCTTTTGAGCGCTCTTTGGTTTTATGCCTATACCCTCGCAATAGCCCTTCAATCTCTTATCGAAATTATCCCTGGACATATCGAATAATAGACTGGAGATACGCCATGTGTCCCTGTATTTAATAATCTCGTAAAGTAACGCCCTGTCCAGGGAGATGGAGCGGTCTATAACTTTAGATCGCTTTCTAATTTGAAAGGTCAGAGATTCATTCTTAAGATCTATGTTATCCAATTTTATGTTCAGCGCGTCAGAGATCCGCAATCCGGTGTTCCATAATAATGAGATCAACAATTTATCCCTGTCCCGAAGGAATGCTTTACATAATGTTGGAACCATAAGGTTATCCAGGTGCTCCATTAATGAATCGATTTCAGACTGAGTAAAGTACTCATCAGGTTTTTTCCTGGTCTTTGTAGGCACGACCGAATCTGGCATAAATTAAAGATTGTCATAATTGTATATATACCATACTGAATTGTCTAATAAATATAGTCAATAGATATGTGAAGAAGCCGCAGCCAGAGAGATTTAATCTCACGCCATGCTTTCACTATATCTATTGGCTTAATATTTCGTAGCTCTTCTATACTTAATTTATCATTTCCGTTTATTACTCTTTACTACTTTTCAATTGTTCGAGAAATTTCCTTTGCCTTTCTTTTTCGGCTTCAGAGACTTCTGGTTTTTTGAGCTGACTTGCTTTTTCAGCCAGGTCCATCGAGCTTTCAAGTCCAACCATTTCTCGCACCTCCTATTATGCGACATTGAAGCAATCGAAGTTCATTATAATTGTATATAAAACTATGCCAAATTGTCTACAAAATTCATAATAATTGTAGAATTAAAAGTTATACACGCTCTGGATTTAAGCCATATAAGGGCACATTCAGAAACTTATATTCCGAATAGTCCCACAATAATGCCTCACAAGGAGGCAGAGATGTATCCTGTGCAGATTGTCACATGCCCTACACCCGCGAAGGTACTGCAAAAATCTCAACCCGTGATGTGGAGTATGTAACTTACAGGGCTGCTACGGTCCAGAGACTGGTAAGGATATCCATGAACATTACTGAAGACGCACTCATTGCAGCAATTGGAGTTGTACCGTCATAAGTCTCACGCA
>NZ_FZMP01000169.1 GCF_900196725.1 Candidatus Methanoperedens nitratireducens
AATATCACTGAAAAACGATTTCAAATATTGCTCCCAGAATGTCCCCGGGAAGTCTGCTCATGGACATCACTTCCATAAAAAACAGGCCCGATGGAAGCCATGATTAAGTATGCACCGCGAAATGTTGAGATACTGGGATCGCATCCTATGTTTGGCCCTTCAATTCCGGATATAAGGGGACAGATAGTGATTTTTACACCTGCCAATGAAAGGAGTTCAAAATGGTTGCCTTTAATAAAAAGTCTGTACGAGGATAATGGCGCACATATAGAGATATTGGATGCTCTGGAGCATGACAGGATGATGGCCGTTATCCAGGGTCTTACGCATTTTGCTTATATTACCATAGGAACGGTTTTCAGGGAGCTTGAATTCGATGTTGCAAAATCACGCAGGTTCATGAGCCCCATGTATGATATTATGCTTGACCTTGTGGGGCGGATTCTTGCCCAAAACCCGTACCTGTATGCCATGATACAGATGAATCCGGAAGTGGCAAAGGTGCATAAGGCTTACATCGACCAGTGCAACCTGATTGCAGAAATGGTACAAAGGAAAGATATTGAGGGCTTTGTGAGCCTTATGAAAAAAGCGGCTGCACATTTTGGAGATACGGAATCAGCGCTGCGGCGCTCGGATAAGCTCATTGGCACTAAAATTGCCGAGCATGAGGAACTTGTGCGCTCCACAGGCAGCGAGCGCGCAATCAAGCACATCTATTCAGGTGTTATTCATAGCGGGATCATCAGGAAAGTAACGCCAAGAACCGTTATCCTGGAACGGGGCGGGAAAAAGATCGAATTCCTTATTGAGAATATCAGACTCTTAAATGAACTGGAATTATATGCATGGAAATCAGCAAATTTAATAAATATGACACGGGATGTATCCGTTTATATTCCTGCTGCATCTGATGCAGAGATCATAAAAAGTGTAATTGAATGCAGCGGAGGGATTATATCAGCGCAAATCATCGATGTTTATAACAAACAAAATATGCAAAGTGTTACGTACAGGCTCACAATATTTGGAGATCGCGATGCAGCTATTGTGCAGGGGAGTGTTGAGAAACTTCTAAAGGGCATAGGCTGTACCATCAGGTAAGATTAATACTGAATGCACGCTATTAAATGCACGCAACAGAGAAAGAAGGTGATTTATTATGGTAGAAAAAACAACAGTCAGGCCAAAGATACAGGATTTAAAAATAGGGGATGTCCTGCATGTGGGGACAGAGGAGAAAGGGGAGATATTTAAAGTGACAAAACTCGGTGAAAATACTTTCATTTACGACCAGGGCGGCGATCTTAAGGAATATGGCAGGGCTGTAATGGCCAAAAATATCTTCGGTTTTGCGGAGAAGTACAAGGCAGTCTACTGGATAACGAGAGATGAGGAAAAATAATAAATTTTAGCTATTTGGTTTTTATTTTTTCTTCAAATAAATTTTCA
>NZ_FZMP01000247.1 GCF_900196725.1 Candidatus Methanoperedens nitratireducens
CAATTTAGGATTTAGCTTCTCGTCGCACTTATTCAATTCATATATAGTCCTGAGATACACATATGTTTTGCCTGTGCCTGTTTCCATTTCAACGGAAAAGTGCATTCCATTAAGTTCAGCAGATGGGGAAATTTTGTTCTCCTTTTGAACAGCCTGCACGTTCGTTAAAATCTGTTCTTCACTGATAGTTAATTGGTTGCCTATGCCGCCCACTGGTGTTATGGTGTTCATGCTGTCGATTGTGAAGCTAAAGTCGCCGTGGTTCAGCGGCTGACCTTCAAAGACCCTGACAATGGCATTGATGGCGTCAAGCTGGTACTGCTGGTTCGGGTCAAAATTGAGTTTCATTATACTACCCTGAAATCGATTTCAGAATCCTTCATCTGCAATGCGGTGTTAGTTTTTAACTGGTCATTGTTTTTGAAAAGGCGGTCAAGTGTGATGACCTTTTTCGGCTTTTCAGAAATTACAGCTTTGATAATGCCTTCATCAATCAATTTCAAAATCAGGATTATTTCGCCATTATTCACAAGATAATAGCCTTCTTTTTCCTCAATCCTTGCAGTCAGTGAAACGCCGGATTTCAAGAGCAGCTCATAGAGGATATTCTCGATTTTGGCGTTTTCGTCCACAGGATCGGTGTGCAATGTGAGCTGTTTATAAAGTTCTTCTTCAGTTTTCACATCAGAGCGCCATATCTTAAAGTTGGATTCCTGAAGTTTAAAGACTTTGAAGCCCAAATCCTGCTTGCTTATATTGCCTTCAACGTCCAGCTTGGTTTGTTTATCTTCTTTGATTTTTTTGATTACACGGCGGATACGCTCTTTGCCGATTTCGGCGATGGTTTTATAGCCTGCTTTAAATGCTTCGGAGTTTTCATCACATTTTTCAGGAAGCTGAACCGCGAAAAATTTTCGATTCCCACCATCTTCTTTATTCAGATCAAGCGCAGCATGAGCAATTGTTCCTGATCCCGAAAAAAAATCAAAAGCAATATCATTTTTTTTCATTCCCAATTTACATAGCTCTATGAGCAATCCTGCAGGTTTAGGATTATCAAAAATCGCGAGATTTCCCAGTAACTCAGTCATTTCATTTGATCCTTGGGTATTAAAAGGCACAAAATCCCACAATGTAGTGTAGGTAATCCCCTCTTTTACATCGCACAGAAATCGCTTTAGCTTCGGCCTACTTTTCCCATCTTCACCAAAATAAATCTCATTATTCTTTATTAACTCTTCAATTTTTTCTTTATTAAAACGCCAATTACCATTTGAAGAAGGATAATGCTCTTCACCTGTATTTGGATTAATTATAGGGAAGTATAATGATTTTACATACCTCCCTCCTTTAATGTTGGCCATTAAATCTCCTGATGTCCAAGGTCCTTTAGGATGATTATCAGGATTGCTATATCTTGCTAACTGCTCATTCGTTCTTGTGCGCAAATTGAGTGAAACAAGTTCAATATTTTTACAATAGATAACAACATACTCATGTGACGCTCCAATCACTTTATCATTTGGAGGTGTGCTTCTTTTCTTCCAAACAATTTGTTCGATAAAATTATCCTCCCCAAAAACTTCATTCATCATTAATCTCAGATTATGCACTTCGTTATCATCAATGGAAACAAATATCACCCCATCCCCTCTCAATAAATTCCTCGCCAGAAACAGCCTCGGATACATCATTGAAAGCCAGTTGGAATGATAATGCCCGCTGTCCTTGCTATTTGTGCGGAACAGTCCTTCACGGGTCATGTATCCAGTCTCGTCCCTCTCGCCGATGCGGCTCAGATATTCATCTCTGCTTTCAGAAAATTTGTCAGGATAGATGAACTTGTCATTGCCAGTATTGTAGGGTGGATCGATGTAGATCATCTTGATCCTGCCAAAATAAGACTTCTGCAAAACCTTCAGAACTTCCAGGTTTTCACCTTCGATGAAGATATTTTCCGTATCATCAAAACCAATAGACTCTTCCTTGCACGGCACAAGAGTCGCAGTGGTTGGAGACTGCAACACCCGGAAAGCATCGGACTTACCCGCCCAGTTCAAAACGTAGCGTTCATTTTTTAAATCGATATCCTCGCCCAGTGTGGCTTGCAGTTTATCCCAGTCGATTTTGCCTTCGGTGAATGCTTCGGGCAGGATATCCTTCAGCTTATTTAACTTTTCTTTGGCAATGTCCAGTGATTCTCCATCCATTGTTTTTTATCTCCTGCTTTCATTTAACCCGCTACAGAAGGCGGACTAAAGAGACCAGCATTGTTAATCGCTTTCTCAAACTACTAACTGTTAACGACCCAATTGTCTTTTAATCTTACTGATTTTCTTGCTTTATATGTTAAAAACTGTATATAATTTTTGGTACATGCCCAATAGAGTCTAATCAGACCAGATAGTCCAAAGTGCCTATCCCCCAAAAAAGGTTTGTCGAGAACTCATGAATGATGATGGAATATCGGTATACAGGCATCGAAACTGGAATAGTACCGCTTAGAGCCTATCCGCAAAGCTAAAACTACAGAGAAGCTCAGATTTTTTAAACACGTCTCTGTGTTCTCTGCGCCTCAGTGGCAAATATTATCAAAAACCACAGAGACGCAGAGGCACAGAGAGCTTTTTTAAATATGCTTCTCTTTTGCTTCCTTAAAAAGTTAGAAGCTAAAATCATTATTCACCCATTTTCTCACGTCCCCCGCTCTGCAAGTTCTCCGTCCCTGAGCCAGACTACCGTGCTCACATACTTCATATCATCGGGTTCATGCGTTACCATCAGGATCGTGAGCCCGGTCTCCTTATTTAATTTCTGAAATAGCTCAATAATCTGTTTTGAGGAGATGCTATCCAGATTAGCCGTTGGCTCATCGGCAAATAATATATCCGGTTTGTTTATCAGTGCTCTTGCGATCGCAACACGTTGCTGTTCTCCTCCCGACATCTCGCGGGGGCGGTGATGCAGCCTTGTGCCAAGCCCGACCTGTTTAAGTACTTCAGTCCCGGCTTTCATATACTCCTCCTTCCTCCTGCCCAGCGCCATTGCAGGCAGGTAGACATTCTCAAGCGCAGTAAGCTCGGGCAGAAGCGCATACTCCTGGAAGACATAACCGAATTTCAAAAGACGGAATCTTGCCTTCCCGGATTCGGACAGCCCTGAAATATTATTTCCATTGAAAATAATCTCACCAGATGTAGGCATATCGAGCAATCCGAGCTGGTGCAGCAGTGTTGATTTCCCGCTTCCGCTTTTGCCCATTATGGCTGCAAATTCACCGCGTTTAATATCGAACGTGACGTTATTCAATGCTCTCACGTTCACCTCTCCCATGGTATAGATCCGGGAAAGGCTTCTTATTTCAATAAGGGATTCGTTAGCTTTATCCGGTGTCATTTCATTCACCCCACATTGCATCTATTATCGTCTTGCGGACTGCCAGCCATGAAGGTATAAACCCGGCAGCAAGCGCAGCTATGATCAGGCTTACTGCATTCATCGAAACTTTTTCAGGAAGAATAAGTAATGAGGCGAGCCCGATAGGAAATTTTAAAGGATGCTCGATGAACCACGGTTTTATGGCAAAGAATATTATCATCAAGCCGATAAATATGCCGCTTATCACAATGAACATCGCCTGGAAGATATATGATTGTATGATTACGGATTCCTCTATTCCAACAGCCCGCAAGATCCCTATCTGCCTTCGCTTGCTGATAGTACTGGTATAGACTATTATGAAAATAGTAATGACAGCAACAAACAAGCCGATAGCAGATATCATCATTGCTATCATGTCAAAGCTGTTTGTTATGTTCTTTACCATGCCGGCATAGACGGTCCATGGTTTTATTTCTTCTTTAATACCCGTCTCTAAAAACTGTTTTATGTACATTTCTTCATTTCCATTATCTCTGGTCTTGACCAGTATTTGCGAGGCTTTGTCTTCCAGACCGACCACGGATTCCATCTCTTTCTTGCTGATGTATGCCATCGTATTGGTTTGTATGAAATTCGCATCAAAAATTCCCTTTACCCTGTAGCTCTTTTTAACGCCATTATCGAACAGCACATCTATGCTATCACCGACTTTAACTCCAAGTGAATTATATTCAAGATCACCGCCAAACCCTCCTGCGATCTCTTTTCCAAGCAAGATCTCGTTCCCGTCAAGCCTGCTCAGATAATTGCCGGCGATCAGATGATTATGATTCGTAGTCACTTTCATCTCGTCATCCGGGTTGACGGCACGCAAAGTCCAGGTTCCATGTTTATCCTTATATGAAAGTGTCGCGCCCGTTACATATTGTGATGAGATGCCCACTATACCCGGAACGCCTTTTATCTTCTGTTCCAGGGAATAAACATCGCTTATATATTTTTCATCCTTTTTGGGTTCGATCACAACGTTGCTGTATAGTGAGTTGATTACCTGTTTGTTAGTGGCTTCAGTAACTCCAAGAAAAATGGAACCTATAAATACTAAATTTACAAAGATCAAGGACATTATAAAAATTATTAAAAGCAGTGTGCTTTTATTTCCTTTCATCATTGACCTGGATGCCAGAAACAACGATAGTTTAACATTATTGAACATATACCCTCTTCATATAGTATTATTGAGTTTTTTCCTGCGGTGAAGATAATATACCCCCACGCCTATGAGCGGCAGAGTCACAATAACCGGTGTCGCCATGCCATTTTTATTCGGGTTGCGCACATAGAGGTTTAATGGTTCAGTGACAGTTCGAACGCCGAGATCGTCTTCGAATTCGATATTAGCAGAATAAGGAATCTCGCCTCCTTTCTCTGCGTAGATGGTAAAAACGCCTGGCGCATCATCATCGGGTTTGATCTTGCCAAGGAAAGCGGTTCTTGTCCCTTTAAATGGCGCATCGAGGCTGACTTTCGCAGATTTCGCCTCACCGGTTCCTGAATTTTCAATGCGCATGTTCACAGTGACAAGGTCACCTTCTACCGGATTTTGCGGTTCGATCTTTATATCTGAAATCGCAAGTTCTGCCTTTCCAAGGACCCGGACGCCTGCGAAACTTTTCGAACTTGTGTTTTCTCCGTTCTCATCCTTATAATCCATTTCGATGGGGATTGAGTACGATGAAATTTCGGTCTTGTCTTTGACCTGGATAGCGTAGCTCAATTGAATGGATTCCCCTGGATCAAGTCTCTTTATGATATTTGTATCAGCATCCACAGATACGAAAGGCAGACCGCTCGTGACAGCGCTTACCTGTACTTCCCGTGCCGTACCGGTTCCATCATTTGAGACTGAAAACGTAATATCAAATTTATCTTTCGGGCTTATGCGCTCAGGATTTGTTGTGATATTAGAAATCATGAGCTGAGGCGCTCCTCGTACCATTACCCTGAAGGTTTTGTTGGTTTCGCGGAACATGTTGTTGCCAGACCAGCGCGCCCTGAATTCAATATCGTATGAACCGGAAGTTGCGAGAGGATCGACATGCAGCAGATAGGTTTCAGCGACAGCGCCATATTTGATAATACTGCCCTCATCGATAATGCGGTCATTTTCATTTTTAAGTTTAATGGGCGAGTCAGGAAGAATCTCAAGCCTTACATTTTCTATATCGCTGAATTCATTTTCAAGCCTGACGGACAGTGTTAAATCCTGACCCGGTTCAACTGGCTGGGGTGAGAGTTGATCCATTACGATTTCAAGTTCAGCATTGGCAGGGGCAATCATGAATATGAGCGCAAACGCTGCAACTATAGTTAACAATGGCTGTTTCATGGCAAATCACCATTTAGATCTCTGCGAGCTTCTCGCCCTGACTCAAGTCCTTGAAGGAAGGAATACACCTTTATTTCAACATCCGGCATCATGATCCTCGCCCCTTCCAGAAGTTGCGGCGACAGGTCGCCATACACAACCACATCATGATCATAGGCAAATTCCTCAAAGAGTCTTCCCAGAGCTTTGCGAAGGTTGTGCTTATGCTCTGCCAGAGCCTCGGAGCTCTCATAGACCTCGCGAATTTCGCACTCGGTCCGGTCACTGTTAAGAAACCAGTCGTACTGGAGCGTTCCTGAGTCCTTTTCTTTCGTCTGCCTTATAATTTCGGCTGCTTGTTGCTTGAATCCCTCTAACTTACCCTTCCGGATCTTCATCCGGGCGCTTACGTGTAGTTTGTTCATTTATTTTCACCTCTTTTTTACGATTTTCTTCAACTCAGACATTGGTATTCCCAGGTCTATTACACCGAACTCAAATTCCTCCCTGTAGTCGCATCTGATCTTGAGGTCCTTTATCATGTTTGGCTTCAGGGTCACGTAGAATGCAAATTCGTGTCCGACCATTTTTTATCACCAGGAAAAATGGAATTGGAGATGCTTAAAAAAAATCTGGCACGAATGTAGAGTTAGACAACAAGTTTATAACAAAGGTTACACAAATGTAACAAGGAAACACGATGAAAGTCTACGAGCTATTCACGGAACTATCTTCAGAAAACAGGCTTGCTATACTCCGAACCCTGGATGAAAAACCGATGACATTCACCAATCTGATCAAAGAAGTTGACATGAACTCGACAGAAGCATCAAGACAATTATCGAGATTAACAGAAGCCCGGTTAATTGAGAAAAAAGGGGACGGGAGATATTATAATACACTATTCGGAAAACTGGTTTTATCCAGCATATCAGATCTGAACTTCATATCTGAGAAATCAGGATTCTTCCTGAATCATGACGCTGCACATATCCCGCTTGATCTCTTGAGGCAAATAGATGCCCTTTCTACAGGAGAGATAGTAACAGGTGTCTATAATATTTTAAATACCCATGAAAAAATGGGCGATGGTATAAAGAGCTACATGTGGTACATGTCCGATGATTTTCCCAGGCACCATCTGCCCAATATCGAAAGGAAATTGGAAGAAGGATTGGAGATAAGAATAATACTTCCAAAAGACCTATGTTCCACTTCGATGCTTAGCGAAAAGAACAGGAAAAAA
>NZ_FZMP01000171.1 GCF_900196725.1 Candidatus Methanoperedens nitratireducens
GGTAAGTAAAGTAAGTATCGAACTTTCTTAAAAAGGAAAAAATGAACTACAAAATGTCCATATGAGTACAAAAGATGGGCTCCGTTCATTAGTGTCGTTGCAATGCTTCAATAGATGTAATGAACTGATATAAGGAATTTATTAAGAGAATATAACTCTATTTATGCGACTTAGCTTAATGTAAATCTTGGTGGAGGCATTCTTACAGTTGTGCCCAATAGTACGGGCAGAGAGAGTTATATCATTATAAAGAGCGCAAATAATACCTTTAACATTACAATCCCTATGGGAAAGCTGGAATACACTCTTGGGGACAGGATAGTTGGCTACGAAGGGGGAGGCATCTGGTCAAAATATCCCTCAGGAGGCTCTGTCATGTTATCTCCACCGGAGTTTCATTACGACGGCAGGACGCTGACGCTTCCCGTACCAACTATAACCGGAAATGCCAGTATCTCAGGGAAAGGGGCGGCGGCAGTTACCTTCACAAAAAATTCAGCGCTGGTATTGTTCCCAAATACCACCATAGATACCAACAGGACAAACCCTCTAAACTACAGTATCAGCGGAAAGGTTTATGTGAACATTACAAGCGACTTTTATGATGCATGGGCTGAATACGCAAGAACTCTGCTATACACAAATGTCACAATAGACCCGACAAACCGTACAACAAGCCTGGAACTGATGGTCGTTCCTTCAAATTTCGGAGGAAGTAACCCGGTACCCAATCCGATTAATATCAGGGGACTCCCGACTGATAGTGATACACCACTTGATAAGTGGAGCTTCAGGATAGCATTTCAAGATCAAGATAAACCCCCATGGAATATAAATTGGGATATTCGAGGAGAATCTGGAAGCAAGACAATGATATTTTACTTAAAAGGGACAGGTTTGAAGGTCGGGGATAAAGTTGATCTTGAAGTGGGCTATAAGGATAGCAGTATTTCCGCGGATGGTGAGACGTGGGAGGGAGATGATTTGTTTACTGTACAGGATGGGGGATACGTAGATGTGGATTTACTGAATAAAAGCGTTAACTTAACATACGAATCTGAAAATGTTGGCGCAGATAATGCTAATAGATGCCAGCCATTCGGGATGAAGATCAATGGCATTGCCAACCCTGATTATTCGTGGGACAATCTTAATATAACGGATTCTAATGCGAATAAGACACAGCCCCTCTATAATATAACCCAGCATTATATCCTGGGACTTACGAATGGTGATACCATTTCGTTAAGTCAGTGCACTCCTTCAAATGCGGGCAATCAGGGACCTTCTGCCAACTCCACCATGATTCTTGGCTACAATGCCACAGGCGCCCTCACATTTCTTCAAATCTCGGAATACAATGTCAGGGTGGACTTAAGATGACATGCAAATAAGTATTAAATACCAGAACATCATTATAATCATAAGAGACTGAAATAAGGTACGTTATCATATGATACTCGGTAAAAAGAAGACCGTGCCAGATATTTCACAGAAAAATGCGGATTTATCAAAGGGCAACGGGTCAGGAGATGCCCATGAAAATAAGCAGGAAGATGCCACAATGTGGGGCAATAAAGGCAATTCCCTGGTCGAGAGCAGTATGTATGATGATGCTATCAAGTGTTACGATAAAGCCCTTGAGATAAATCCCGGTTCAATGGAGGCATGGAACAACAAGGGTCTTGCGCTGGCAAGGACAGGACGGCTGGCAGAGGCTGTACATTGCTATGACAAAGCTCTTGAGATCAAAGCCGGCGATAGCGAGGTCATGTACAACAAGGGCATTTCACTGGCACTTCTCGGGAAATCGAAAGAGGCTATCGAGTGCTATGATAAGCTGCTGGCGGAAAATCCCGGGGATGCTGACGCCTGGTGCAGCAAAGGCGACGTGCTTTTTGAGAGCGACAGGCATGAAGAAGCTCTTGATGCATATAATAAATCAATAGAGATCAATCCAAAGGACGAGGTAACATGGAATAACAGGGGAATGACCCTTGTAAAGCTCAATCGTTTTGCCGAGGGAATAGAATCTTACGATAAGGCGCTTGAAATAAACCCCAAAATCGAAAAGATATGGAGCAACAAAGGGCTTGCTATCGCAAAAATGGAGGAGAGCAAGGATAAAGTCGATCTGCAAAAACTTGCAGTCGCCCTGCCGCGGGAAGATAAAATACCCCGGGTTAGTATGCAGCCTGCAGGACAGCCGGATACGGAGCCGGCCAAACAGGAAAATGACCCTTTAAATAACCAGATGACAGAAGGGGAGGTTAATATGGCTCAGGTTATCGAAGCGCCTCTTTCAGGACACACAGACATTATACCAGGTATGCAGAGCCCCATGCATGAGATGCCGGTTGATAAAGCTGCTTCTGCAACCGGAACACCTCCGCAGGGTCAAATACAGCAGACTTCTAACCAGGCGTCTGAAGAGGTTAAAACAGCTCCCGCCGATGAGACACATGTTTCGGGGCAGGTAGACATCCAGACAGATATATTATGCACAAAACCCGAATCCACAGGTAAAGAGGAACTTATTATAAATAATGCATCCAATATTGAAAAATGCCTGGTTTCTGTACCTGTTGATGCATATATAGTAAATCCATTTATTAGCAAGCCTGCTTCAGACCATGCCGCTACTAAAGCAGATGATGAAGGTACCTATTCACAACCGGAAGATAAAACCGCTCCAGCCGTGGATACCGATATTTTAAAGCTGGTGGAGATAGACTGCAAACACAGGTCAAATCCAGTGACTGATAAGGCCCTTGAGCCTGAAAAGGTCAAAAGGTCAGAAGAACACCTGGTTATGGGAAATACACTGTATTCGCAGGGAAAATATGAGGATGCAATAGAATGCTTTAATAAATCGCTGCAAATACATCTTGGAAATAATACCGCATGGAATAACAAGGGGCTGGCACTCAGCAAAACAGGAAAGTTCGATGAAGCCATCAGGTGCTATGATAAAGCACTTGTGATCAGTCCGAAGGATTACGTAGTTCTGAACAATAAGGGCAGCGCTCTTTATAAAAATGGGGAGATTCAGAGAGCAATGCAGTGTTATAAAGATGCCCTTGAGTTGAACCCGGGCAGCAAGACCGCAAAACGCGGCGTTAATATCTGTATAGAATCCCTAAACAAACCGGATAGGAGAAATAAAGCAAAATAAAGCTATTTAATAGCTAAAAATAATATACAAATTGATTTTAAGCCATATACTCCGGATTTGGGCGAAACTAATCTTTTCATAATCATCATTGTAATGAATAGCTTTATTATTGAGAAATTATAACTGTGTTTGGAGGGCATATAATGGCAGACGAAAAAAAAGCCACTTTAGTTCAGATGACTGCGCCACAGCAAACTAAAGTAGCTACTGCTCCTGATATAAAAATAGCCGTCCCGGAGCAGGTGAACAGAAGCACTGCGATATCCATACTTGACCGTACTCTTGGGGGTGGACTGCCCTCAGGCTCTGTTGTTTATATTTTCGCCGATGCCAAATCCATGGCAGAAGTATTTTTATACCAGTTCACGCAGGCCCGTAAAACCTATTATTTCACGGCTGAAAGGCACCCTAAATACGTAATGAATGATATCAAGAATTATGGTTTTAAGCCGGACAATATTACGTTCGTTGATATCTACAGTGCATATTATATAACAGCCCAGGGAGAAATGGTCGATAATATAGGCAATGAGTTCGTGGATGCCAAGATCGTTGAATTCACGGAGTCCAACTTGAAAAAAATAACCGCGGAAGGTAGCGCGGATATAAACCTTATTTTCGATTCGTTCTCTTTTTACCTGAACCTGAACGTAAACCCGGGTGCGATCAAGCGGCTTATGAATGTTGTCTATGAAGCCACAAAAAAATTGAACTGCCTGTCATTTTTATATGGTCTCAAGGATACCCACGAGAGGAATCTTGAAAATGAGATCTTAAAATCCTGCGATGTCATATTTGAGGTCGATATCGAAAAAAACTCAGAAAAGATTTCCAGCCTGCTGTCAATACCCAAGTTGAGAGGCAGGGTCCCGTCTTCAGAAATGTTAAAGTTCAAGGTTGGAGAAGGAATCCAGATAGATACTACAAAAGATATCGCTTGATACTATTTACAGGTCGCAAGCGTGGGATACGTATCATATTGCCGTAGACGGCACCATATTTGCGCCTGAGCTCTGAGTACTTATAATTTAAAAATATATTTAATTCAGGATTGGCAGTTGAGTCCAGGTATTCTCTTGTGTAGATATTAATCAGTTCATCATATTTCTTTCTGGAATTCCCGTGGGCGTAGTTCTTACCGTCAAAGCGCCTTATATCCCCGTTAAATAATGGGGATATGTGATGCAGTTCATGCAGTACTGTAGCAACTTTATTTTCAAGCTTCCCAAAGTTAAGGTACCGTGGTAAAAGAAAATACAGCACATATAAAATGTTATTTCCGTTAATATTGATTTCAGGGACAGCGTACTCGCCCCCCCGGATCATCCTGGTTTTTGAACCTTCATCGAACCTGAGGGGGCGCAGCTTTGCGACCACACCATGGCTGCTGCCATTGGAAGGCGATACCACGACAAGTATGTTCTCAGGTTTAATATGACCAAAATAGGGATGGGTTTTAACAATGTCTTCCACAAGCAGTGTCATATTGCCGGTAAAATCAAAACCTGCTGTGTTA
The DNA here is from genome assembly GCF_900196725.1 of Candidatus Methanoperedens nitratireducens. Lineage (GTDB taxonomy): Archaea > Halobacteriota > Methanosarcinia > Methanosarcinales > Methanoperedenaceae > Methanoperedens > Methanoperedens nitroreducens_A. The sequence continues at coordinate 4,692 of NZ_FZMP01000171.1, forward strand.
TTTTTGTCTGAATCTCCTGGCAGCATCTTTTAAAGCCTCAATTCCCGGCAGCTTTTCTCCCGCCAGGAAATCAATACATGCACCGCCCCCTGTACTTACGTGGGAAAATTTACCGGAAACACCGAGCTGTTCAGCCGCGGCAGCAATATGCCCTCCCCCGACGACCGAGAACCCTGACATTGTCCCTGCTTTTATGAGTTCATATGTTCCAAGCGCAAAAGCGTCCTTTTCAAATACACCGGCAGGACCGTTCATTACGACTGTCTTCGCATTGCTTATTTCCTGGGAGAATTTTACCATCGTCTCTATCCCGATGTCGTGGATAGGCAGATCCGTATTCAGCCCGGGTACTTTTTCTTCCATGCGCTCATCATTTTTGTTCAATGCGACATCCACAGGCAGCCCTATATTCTTCTTAAAGCGCGCAAGCAGCTCACGGGCGATATCTATCTGGTCAAGATAACCCTGTTTTTCAATAAAGCCCATATTTGCGTTTCCTATACTCACGCCTGCGGCTGCAAGGAATACATTAGCGACAACGCCTGTGACGAGCACCCTGTCCGCGCATCCCCGCTCAAGCACGTTTTTCGTAACCTTGATCGAATCATCTACTTTTGCGCCTCCAAGCACGTATACACACGGGCGCTCATTGCATGATAATCCCCTGGAGAGTGAGTCTATTTCTTTTTCCATTACCCTTCCCGCGATGCTCGGCAATACCTCTGTGAAGCCCGTTACCGAAAGATGTGACCTGTGGGAAACGGAGAAGGCATCGTTCATAAAAACATCGCAAAGAGGCGCAAGGCGCTTTACCATGTGGGTCCTGGCATGTTCTTTTGGTGCGCGCTCAAGCGATTCTTCCGAATAAAAGCGGGAGTTCTCAAGCAATATGATATCGCCCTGCCGCATTTTCTTGATGGATTCGATGGCATGTGTGCCGAATATGTCATCAATATAATCTATGTTCCTGCGCATTAATTTTGATAATAGCTTCGAGTGCGGTTCCATCGCGGTAAAATCGCTTTTTCCAGGACGGCTCTGGTGGGACAAAATAACTACCTTCGCCTCGTCAAGTTCTTTAAGGGTCACGAGATGGCTCCTGAAACGTGAATCATCAAGGATGGTCCCGTTAGGGTCCATTGGCGAATTAAGGTCAAGTCTGCATAAAACCGTCTTGCCTCGAAGGTTTATGTCATCAACCGTTAAGTAGTCCCGCTTCATATAATCTGGGTTTAATTCTAAGAAGATAGCTATAAACATAGCGATTAATTTATGGGAATTGTGCCCATCTCCTGCACTTTTTTATTATTGTTCTGACGCAAGAGCCGGGCACGATAAACCCACTCCTATCCTATTTTATAAGCTTAATTCAGGGGCAGCCTCATGATTTGTTGTGATTTTTTACTTTCCTTAAGGATTATCAGAAGGTTCAAAAATTGGCGCGTTGCGGACTGTTGTAAAACCATTATATATAATATAAAGCTTTTCTATTTCTTTGCCCTTGAAACCCGCTTTTAGCAGTACCACCCGCTCCTGCGATGTTTCTAACATAAAGTCCTCCTATGAGCATACTTTTATTCCACCCGTTTTTTTCCAATGGTCTATAAATACACAAGCTGGTTAATAAATATTGCGATATTGTTCCCGGAAATGGCTGCTCCCCCGATGCGTGCTGAAATTAGCGTTATAAGTTTAAACATCAATTTCTATGCCATAAACCCTTTCCGGGTTCTCTTTGTGTATTTTCCAAAAAACATCTTCGCCCCACTCCGGTATCAGTTGTTTTGTCCTTTTCGGGACTGTCTTAGGTCCAAGCACCGAGCCCGGTCTCTTCAGATCATCGATGTAATCCGTTTCCATCATAAAGCGCGTTCCTTCGCCAAGGGCTTTCTGTATCGCATCTTCCCCTGCCAGTACGCTTGGGAAAATGCCGGTTCCCTCGCATACTTTGACCATTGGCGGCGAAAAATGCTTGACGACCTTTTCGGGCGCCAGTCCCGCATCCCCGGCAATTCCAGCAATCTCCGCCAGCCCGCCTTCAGTGGCGCTTTCGGTATGCAGTTGCACGGCGCAGCCCGCATCCTTTGCAAGCGTAAAACTGAGGCGCATTATATCATTGGAAGCATCCCACAGTTTTGGCTCAACCTCATAGTGCGGGCGCCCTGATTTTAACCCTATTGCAAGACCCTTCTCTACATATTCGCGCGCCACCTCAAGCCCTCCTTTCATTATTTCCACGGCGCGCGCAAGTCCGACTCTCCCGTAGTATCTGGTCAGCTCTGCGGGATGCACGCCCAGAACCACGAATACCTTTACTTTCTCCGCTTCCTCAGCGCGCCGCGCTATTTTCAGGACTTTGTCGAACACTTTTCTGTAATCATCCGGCGCGTTTATCTCAATATCAAGAGACCAGGGCGGCAGCGAGACCAGCATGATATGCGTTCCCCCGGCGCGCGCGAATTCGCGGACGGCATCGAGGCACCTGCCGGAGGGGTTCAGGTGCATGTGGTTGTCGAGGATGGGGGGGGTTGAGGTGGTCATGGATTCGCTTTCCTGGTCATCCGCGCCGCCTCCCCAGCGCACGCTTCAAGCTCCCCGCGCTCGATGCAGGGCGCGAGTTTTTGAAGGAATTCCTCGACTTTATTATCTTCTGGCATTAATTATGCACCCCAGCGTTTTTTCTTTGCACATCCATTTCTTGAAAATCTTGTATTATTACCCTGAGATTTTGTTATACTGATTTCTGTTATATTTATCGTTATAATATTTATATTGTTAGGGATGCTAATCAAACTCACCGCAAAGAACACAAAGGGCGCAAAGATTTATTGAGCCTCTGCTTTGCGTTCTTTGCGGTGTATATTTTAAAATCCCATGAAATCACTATAAAACGAAGTACACATTTGGACAAATAAAGTATATCTGCTAAGAAGTCATATATATTAATGTATACACTGACTAGTGTATCCAAAATAAACAGAGTGGAGGAGAACATGACAAAATATGTAGTAGAATCATCGCACACTCCCGAAGAGTGTACGAAGGCACTTGATGAAATGCTTGAGAAAGGGGAAGACGTACTTAAACAATTCGCTTTCGCCTGCGAATCTGGAGAACATACAGGCTGGGCGTATGTTGATGCGGACAGTAAAAAAGAAGCTTTGGGAATAGTGCCAGAACCTTTACAAAATAAAGCACGTGCCCATGAGGTTAGAATATATAGTCCGGAAGAAATAAGAGCGGCGCACGAAGAAGCATAGCTTTTAACAATTTTTTTATTTTTTAAAAATTAGAACATGTTATTTTATAGAAACAACCGACTTATACGAACTCAATACAAGTTTCATCGAGTTCGTATGAGTTCGTCTTGAGTTCGTTGTTAATCTTTAATAGTATTTTGACACAGCAATACTAAAGATAAAAATCAGGGCTACAGCAGCCCCAACCCGTCAAGCTCTTCAACGATCTTCTCAACCGCAGCTTCGGCATCCTCAGGTTTCTTCCCGCCCGTAACAACAAGCTTCCCTGAGCCGAACAGCAGCATAACGACCTTCGGATTGGATAACCGATACACTAATCCGGGGAACTGCTCAGGCTCATATTCGATATTCTCAAGCCCGAGACCGATCGCTATAGCATTCAGGTTCAGCACAGTACCGAGATCGGCAGATGCTACGATGTTCTGTATCGTTATTTCAGGCTTGCTTGGTATCTTGATACCCGTGGCTTTTAATTTCTCAAAACCTTGGTAAGACCGCTGCTCACGTCCTCGATACTCTTTGCCCCTGTACAAACGATTTTACCGCTCCCGAAAATAAGCGCCGCGGTCTTTGGCGACGTAGTCCTGTACACCACTCCCGGGAACCTCTCTTTATTATAATCCGCTCCTTCAAGAATGCTGATAACCTCGTTAAGATCAAGTTTGGTTCCTATCCCTGTGGATGCAACCACGTTTTCAATTTTTATAGATTTTTTTGCTTCTTCAGACTTTGTCATAGTCATCACCTTTTATATAGGGTATTTAAAGCTTTAAATACGTTGGGGTAAAAAATTCTGATTGTAACCTGGGATATCTTTAATTACAATGAAATGGTTTAAGCCTCTCAAGCGGCGGGAGAATATCCCGCAGGGATGTGGCCCGGCAGGGCTGAACCGTAAAACGCAGGTGAATACGATGAAATCAATGTACGCATACATAAGAGATGCATGGAAAAAACCGGATGAGTCCTATGTGGACGAGCTCATGTGGAGCAGAAGACAGGAGTGGAGGCGCGAGCCTTCAGTAGTAAGAGTGGAGCACCCGACAAGGCTTGACCGCGCAAGGGCGATGGGCTATAAAGCCAAGCAGGGAATCATTGTAGCGCGCGTCAAAGTAAGGCGCGGCGGAAGGCGAAAGTCAAGATGGCAGCGCGGGAGAAGGACAAAACATATGGGGGTTAACAAGATAACGCCCGGCAAGAGCATACAGAGCATTGCAGAAGAGCGGGCGGCGCGCAGATACCCGAATATGCAGGTGCTGAACAGCTACTGGGTCGGCGAGGATGGCAAGCACAAATGGTATGAGACCATACTCGTGGACACAAGCCACCCGGTGATCAAGGGCGATAAGAACCTCAAATGGATTACTAATAATACCCAGAAAGGGCGTGTATTCAGGGGTAAGACAAGCGCTGGCAGGAAAGGCAGGGGTCAGAGGCATAAAGGCATTGGAACAGAAAAGACAAGACCGAGCCTGCGTGCGCATAATAACACAGGCAAGTGATGGGTAGTATACACCATATAACGCTCAGGGCGATTGCACAGGCGACAGAAGATATAGACAGGGTGAAAGCTGCCCTGTCGCTTTTCATTTTTGGCGGGGAGATAGAGGCTGTAACTACGGAAGGGCATTATGGGAATCCTATCACGCTCCTTCAGGCGCAAATTAAAGGGAAGGATTGCGACCGATTCATAGAACTGTTAAAATCCAGGCTTTCGGAGCCTGAGCTTGAGAGATTAAAGAACGAGCTTGACGAAAGGATCGATGATGAGTGTTATCTCCATATCAGGTTCGATAAGCAGGCTGCTTATAAAGGTATGGCGCAGCTGGCTGCGACAACAGATACGATAGCAGCCGGGATAAAGCTCAAGGTGTATCCTGCCAGGCGCGAGAAGGCGATAAAAATCGCTGAAGAGATTTTTTAAAATACCGGAAAGTTCGTCCTGGTTCGAGCATAAATAACAGTACTTCCGAATAGCTCTACTTCCGAGTGAATGAAATATCAGCACATCTATTTTAAAGTGAATCATCCTCAGATGATGTTTTTAAGCGGTTGATATTTGAGGTCATGATCATGAATATACAACCTCTTGATATAATGGCCATGACCTCAGAGTTATTGAGTAAAACAAACATAATAAAATTACCTGAAGGTACAACGTATAGTTTCAAGACACACTGAATGTGATTCTGCACGCAGCCACATCAGTTACCAACTCGTTAGAATCAGCAAGCATAGA
>NZ_FZMP01000208.1 GCF_900196725.1 Candidatus Methanoperedens nitratireducens
AGCAATATTATCTTAGAAATAACTCTGAATCTGGGTTCTCAGCAGATAAGAGATGGTTTGGATGGAAAGTGGGACAAAAAAGGGATGATCGAATTAGTACTGCTTTAACCTGTACTGGCGTCTGGCATAATTTGCTGAATTTGTACACCACCGCTTAATTCTGTCCCACAGCCGGCTTTATCGATAGGTTTAATAACGATTATCCACAAGTGGAGAGAACCGGGCCCGTGGTCTAGCTGGTTATGACGTCGCCTTGACATGGCGGAGATCCGGAGTTCGAATCTCCGCGGGCCCATCTGATTTTTACCGGAAAACACCAGATTTATAAGCAATCCAGCCGTTATCGCCACCATGCAGCACGAAATCATGTACAAACCTGCTTACACACTTCTTGAGGTAAAGCTGGAAGCAGGGGAACGAATTGAAGCCGAAGCAGGGGCTATGGTATACATGTCCCCGGGAATCGAGATCGCCACAAAAGCAAAAGGCGGCGTCCTCGGGGCGCTGACCCGCGGTCTGCTCGGAGGCGAGTCTTTTTTCACCAATACCTTTACTGCAAAGTCAAATGGCGCAGTCGGGCTTGCGCCTCCGTACCAGGGAGATCTCGCCCACCACAGGTTAAACGGCGAGACGCTGTACATCCAGAGCGGAAGCTACATAGCTTCTTCCCCGGAGCTGAACCTCGATACTAAGTGGGGCGGAGCGAAGTCATTTTTCTCGCGCGAGGGATTATTCCTCCTGAAGATGAGCGGGACCGGCGATGCGTTCATCTCAAGCTTCGGCGCAATACACGAAGTAAAGATGAAAGGCGAGAGCTTTACCATCGATACGGGACACATGGTGGCTTTCACGGAAGGGCTGGATTACAGCGTGAAAAGGGTTGGCGGTCTTAAGTCCTCTATATTCAGCGGTGAGGGGCTTGTAGCTGAATTTAAAGGCACAGGGACGCTCTACCTGCAGACAAGGAGCATGAACTCGTTCCTTGACTGGCTCGTGCCGTTCCTGCCGAAGCCGGGATAGATATGTTTTCCACAAATGATCTGATAACAATACCTCTCTAA
>NZ_FZMP01000172.1 GCF_900196725.1 Candidatus Methanoperedens nitratireducens
TGAGCGGTGTGAAACTAATCATGAACTGACGGTTCATAGACACTGTATGAAAAATCGGGTTCTGTTAAATCTGTAAGTAGTCGGAATGGTTGTTAAGTATCGAGTGGTAAAACCAGTCCTGTATAATCTGATGTAGGATGGGAACCTAAAAATCTTAATATCCCGTAAAAATGTTTTTATATAACGAAACTATTTATGACATCATAACTATGGTATCTTTAGAAGAACTGTTAAGTCCATCATCCATTATTGTAGGTGTTATATTTGCAATCTTGGTGATGTTATTCCAATATTTTCGTCAGGCAATAGATGGATTAAAAGATACAACGAATAAGGATTTAAATATCATTAATGAACGCTTGATAAGGTTAGATTTAGAGATTGGATACAGAAAAGAATTAAACGAAATGAGAAACGATATCGATGAACTCCGCAGAAAATTATCCGGGCTACAAGAGCAAAGAAGAATCTAAGTCACCTGAAATATACCCGTCATTAGTACGACTTATATTAATGTATATTGGAGCTATGGATATCGTATTTGGAACCCTTATTCTTGTTGTATCACTGCAGAAGTCGCTTTTCAATGTTCTTGTTTTTTTGATTTTCCTTCTTTCATTGATAGGCGGTCTAAGTTGTATGAAGGTTGCAAAAGAACGAAATATTTACAAAATTAACAAGCTATGGATAATCGGTTTGGTTTTTGGATTATTAGTAAGTGTAGTCTATTTTTATGCAATATTACAAAACCTCTCGCGTATGTAAGATGGCAAAAAATAACGTATTAAAATATGCACTGATATTATACGATTATTTTTAAATATTACAGATATTTTCATAACCGAAACATATAAAAATCTATAAGTCTTATTTTGGGTTGCTGTTTGATGAATCCATAGATTTATATTGTATAGTGGGAGTATAAACAGAGTAGGATTAAACATATACAATCATGATATTCGGAGGTGAAATAGCATGTGCAGCGTAGGTGATGCGTTCAATATCGAGATCCAGGCACTTGATGCGAAATTCTACAAGTGCGGTGACTGCAAAAACGAGTTCAGAGGCGTCGGGAGAAAAGTAATATGCCCCTCCTGCCACTCAGCCAATGTAAAACCCATGTTTAAAGAAGAATGATCCCGTTAAATAATAATGAGATGCTCCTGCTCCGGGGGAAGGAAGGCACCCTCGGCATTGTAAAAGTAGGAGGGAACAACCAGTTTTTCCTTGAAACAGAGAAAGAGGAGATACTTCTGGCGCTTGAGCCTGATAACCTGCTTGTGGCATCGGGTTTCGGGACAGATGAAAAGACAATGAACGGCTTGAAATGCGTGCTTTACATGATACGCGAGGTGGGTTCGCCATTCATTGTCCTGCCAAAGAACCATCCTGCGTCAAAACGCCTTAAAATCGTGGTCTCTGTCGGGGACAGGACGCGGCTAAGCTGCAGCATAACCCCGGGAACGCATCCTGAGCAGGATATATTATGCGGCGCTGATGAGTTTGACGGCATGGAGATTCGCGGGGTAAAAGGGGGAGTGGAAATAAGCGACCTGAGAGGAGCTGTGGTTGAGCGCATTCCTTTTAAGGTTTAGTTTTTTAATGCCTGCCTCAGTGCCTCAATCGATGGCGGCGCTCCCACAAAAGCACGTTTGCCGTTGATGAATACGGTGGGAACTGCCTGTACGCCGTACAGCGCCGCCTTTGCATAGCCCTGCGGCGTTGCTGTCGATTGCTCCACGACCTGGATGCCGGGCATCTGCATCGCAAGCTCTTTTGCCATCGAAAGCGCCCTCGGACAGTGCGGGCATGTGGGCGATGTAAATACTTCGATAACTGTAGGAGGTTTTGGGGCCAGGATTTCCTGCTTGCGCCTCATCAGCTCATCAAGTTTCTTTTTCCGTATCTGTGCAAGTTCATCATCTCCAGTCATGCCTTCTCCTTCCGTATCACTAAGCGCAGAGTATTTTCGTCTATACTGTATGTATTTTTCCCGATTATCACTGCAGGGAGTTCTTTGATATTATACTTTTTAATCACCTCAGGATGGATTGAGGTATCGATTATTGAGAATTTTGCTCCTTCTTCAATTGCGAGCTTCTTTATGGTGGCGGTTATTTCAGGCGTCGGGTCTTTCGGCAGGACTGCCATACCGCAGGCGCATTCGATGCGTTCGTAGCCGAGTTCTTTTACGAGCTTGAGTTCGACAAGGGACATTGAATAGGATATTGTTTGAGAGGTATTTACATTTTATTATTGGTTGGATTGTGTTAACTTAATATTAATGTTCGGCGACATACCAGGTAAACCATGAGCGTTCACCGCAAAGAACGCAAAGTTCGCAAAGAGTTTCTATTGCTGTCCTTTGCGTTCTTTGCGCTCTTTGCGCTCTTTGCGGTGTTTTATTATTTTATATAGCTCATCTCTCTGACAAAAATCAGAAAGGTTGTTCAATAATGACATTAAGTTAACAGCATTTTTGGTTGGTGGAAAAGTATTATTGGTAGAAAAGCATATTAAAAATAAAAGTATTATTGACTTTTTAAGCCAGATTATCAAGGGCCATCTTTAAATTGCCGAGGGGCGGTGCGAAGGGATGAATTGAGTAAAGGACACGGTGCTGGAAGTGAGATGTGTATTCAGTACTTCCGAATAGCTCTACTTCCGAGTGAATGAAATATCAGCACATCTATTTTAAAGTGAATCATCCTCAGATGATGTTTTTAAGCGGTTGATATTTGAGGTCATGATCATGAATATACAACCTCTTGATATAATGGCCATGACCTCAGAGTTATTGAGTAAAACAAACATAATAAAATTACCTGAAGGTACAACGTATAGTTTCAAGACACACTGAATGTGATTCTGCACGCAGCCACATCAGTTACCAACTCGTTAGAATCAGCAAGCATAGATCTCAGACTGAAGAATCCAGATAAAAATGTGCCATCTGGCGAC
>NZ_FZMP01000016.1 GCF_900196725.1 Candidatus Methanoperedens nitratireducens
TCATTGAAGAGATATTCCTTAAATTGATGAGCCAGGCGTAGTGCTCAACTATAGAATACTTCCCATTGTCCTAAAATACGATACTTAATATAGGATGAATAACATATCCTGGATATGTGATTATTATGGTTCGTCCAAGAGGAGAAATTAGTGTTGTATGCCAGAATGAGAAATGCCGTTTTTACTTAAAAGAAGAAGGTAAAGACATAATCAAACGTGGCAAGTATCAAACAGGTCATCAGAGATATTTTTGTAATCATTGTAAAACATTCTTCATGGAAACAAAAGGTACTCCGTTATACCATAAACATCTAACAAAATCAGAGATTATCAACATCTGTAAGCATTTGGTAGAGAAAAATGGTATCAGGTCGATTGAACGAATAACAGGTCATCATCGAGATACCATTGGACGGCTTTTAGAAGATCTTGCCTTACATGCTGAGATGGTAAATTCGATTCTTCTTCATGACGTAAAACTTGGACAATTCGAGGTCGATGAGATGTGGACATTCATTAAAAAAAACAAAAGAAAGTTGAGCCGGGAAGCCCAAATTCAGATGTCGAAGGTGATGCCTGGATATTCAATTTCATAAAAAGAGGTTCATACGTGATGGTCGCATATGAAGTTGGAAAGCAAGGTTTAGAAACTTGTAAAAAATTGTTTGAAAAAGTGTTCGAAAGAGTACAGCTACCCTTCCCAAATAATAAGATCCAAATTTTTTCTGATGGGAACGATGATTACACATCTACCATTCCTGATTATTATGCAGAAACTTGTGTTGATTATGGACAACTTATAAAAATAAAAGAGGGTGGTAAAATTGTCGATAAAATAAAAATTATCGTTTACGGAAATCCGTGCTATAGTGAAATTGAGACTACCGACATCGAAAATATGAACAGCATATTTCGTGAAAGATTGGGGAGATTGGTTAGAAAAACAAAATGCTATTCAAAAAAGAAACCAAGACTCGTAGACGCAGTCGAATTGTATCAATTCTATTGGAATTTTATGGATAAGTTGACAAAAAGTGAAACTCCTGCAATGATAGAAGGTTTGGAGCATCATCAATGGAGTTGGGAGGAATTTTTTAATTGTAAATTAAGTATTCTAAATTAGGTATTCTAAATTAGGACAATGCCCAAAATTATAAGGCGTTTCCAAACTAAAGGACAGGTAGAGGAAGTAGAAAGTATGGAATTAGATTTACCTCTTTCTGAAGATATAATCAAAAAATTAAACGACAACATTAGAAATGCTATTGAAGAGAAAAAATGATACCTATCCCACTAATGAAGTAATGATATAATGTCAGAATATCCAAAAGAAGATGATGCACAAATCGAAAATATATCTATATACGTAAAGCTGCAATCCCTTGATAACGTAGATTTATATAAGCTGGTAGAACACCTGCTGAAAAAGAAACCTGAATTGTATCAATTGATACTTGAATGGTTTAAAGCAAAACAGGAGAGCTTACCAAAAATCGACTTAGATAAACATCTTGTTGCAATAAATGATGAACTGTTAATGGAATACTGGAAAGATGCCAGAGAAATAATCTCTGAGTTCAATGAGTACGGCGGAGGGTCAGAAGAAAATGAGGATGAAGCTACTCTCGTTTAGGTCGCATTTCAGACCTTATCGAGGAAGGGAATATATCCACCGCCGCCAAGTTTGAATTTTTAGATGATGCCTTTGAGGAGTATAATAATGAGAATTCCGGTCTTGAAGATGCCATGATGGATGTTTTTTTCGAGATTTGCAAGACGAAAGAAGAATGGGAGTACCTGGTAAAAAAACTCGATGAGCATCCCTCCGACTGGAGGAAAAAACTTATAATGGACATCCAGAGGGAGCATCTTCACAACGATAAAGCGTATCTGGAAGAGCGCATGAAAAAACTTCATTACGGTATGGATTACTGGGATCTTGCCGCTTTTTATATCGAGAAAGGGGAGATGCACAAAGCTTTAGAAACAGCAGAACAGGGAATATTAAAAGGCGAAGGAAGACTTACAGAACTGTTTCAATATTTATCAGACCATTTTGTTAAAAAAGGGGACACTGTCAATCTGGAACGAATAGTTCAGACTGCTCTGGCAAGGAAGCACGAAGAAAAACCCATGCTGGATAGATTGTTTGAGTACTACAGGGATCAGGGGAATTATGAGATGGCAAAAGGGGCTCTGCTTAAATCATTCGAGTTTGCAGGAAATAAGGGCTATCATGCGGAATATAAGAGATTGAAAGAATTCCTGAAAGATCCCGACTGGGAACAGGTTGAACCGAAGGTTTTCAATGAAATTAAAGATAAAAACGTCCGTGACTATCTGAGGATATGTCTGGACAAAAACATGAAAAAAGTTGTGCTTGACGTCATTTTAAGCCCCCCAAAGAATAAATGGGGATTCGTGCTGGAAAATGACTTTGATGAGTTTGCAGATAAAATAAAAGAAGAGTATCCAGATAAGATTATTGAGTATTACTTGCAAAAAGCATATAGAAACATAAAAGGCGGAAATAGAAAAACGTATAGTAACGCAGCCGTATATCTGGCAAAGGTTAAAAACATTTACACAAACATAATAAAAGACGAATCGAAATGGAAACAGCGTTTTTCCGATCTAAAATCAGAATTTAAAAACCGCCCCGCATTTATAGACGAGGTTAAACATTTGTAAATAAAGGTAGATACAAAAATGGTAAAGCTCATCGTAATCAACAACTATGGTCAGTTCTGCCACCTGATACACCGCGCCGTGCGCGACCTGGACCAGGAAGTAGAACTGATGAAAAACATCTCTTCCATAGAGGAAATACTGGCAAAGGAACCTGACGGGCTCATACTGAGCGGCGGACCGACGCTTGAGCGCGCGGGCAATTGCGCCGCTTATGTTAAGGAGCTCGACCTTCCCATCCTTGGCATCTGCCTCGGTCACCAGGTAATGGCGCTGGCGTACGGGGGAGGGGTAAGGACAGGGGCGGCGGGTGGGTATGCTGCGGTCGAGATAGAAATACTCGATGAGGACGACATCTTAAAAGGCATTGGTCCAAAGACGAAAGTATGGGCATCGCATGCGGATGAAGTATCTTCGCTTCCCCCTGATTTCACCAGGCTTGCGCGTTCCGGTATCTGTGAGGTCGAGGCTATGAAGCACAGGACAAAACCGCTGTACGGGGTGCAGTGGCATCCTGAGGTCTCGCATACTGAAAAGGGCAATGAGCTGTTCAGGAACTTTTTTGAGGTGTGCCGGAAGCATTGAAACGCGCAGCAGCATAGCCCAGCACAGAGAAAAAAGCCCCTGTTGCCATCACTGCTTCGTAACTGAAATAATCCAGGATAATGCCTCCTACAAGAGAACCGATTATCGTCGCAAACGCGATCGAGGAATTAAGCAGCCCGGCCGCAGCTCCCTTCTCTTCGTTCGTCTCAATAAGCAGGCGCATAGAGCCGACATAGAGGCAGGAGTATGAGAAGGCAATCAGTATCATCCCGATAACTGCCTGGTAGTATATTGTCAGTGGAATTAGTGCTGCAAATGCGGCGGCAGAGAGTAAATCCCCGGCATGGATAAGGCGCGCAGAGTCGTATTTATCAAGCCGCCTCATAATGAAAAATTGCAGCGTCGGATTTAACATATAGATTATTCCTATCCATAATTTATCTGCCCCGAGGCTTGCAAGGTACAGGGGGAAAATCACCCATACATTATTGGCCCCTATCTGGCGCAGGAAAAATCCAAAATAAGTGTTCCAGTTCTTTTTCAGGATATCCCTGGAAAAGTAATCTACCTTCTTTTTTGAGCTAACCTCGGTGCCGGGCAATGTTAACGTAATCAGGAACGATGCAGCGAACAGCAGCGACGCAATCGTAAAAATCTCCCAGTAAACAGCAATGATACCTGCGGCAAGATTACCCGCAGCCCAGCCCAGGGGCATGAACGAACTGAACTTGCCTATGCTGCGCTTCAAATTATACACATAAAGCATGAGCACAGCCGGATAAATACCTGCGCTGAATCCGGCGAGCGCCCTTATCAATCCAAGACTGAGAGGGTCCCGTGCAAATATCTGGAGAAAAAAGGTTACTGAGGCGCTTAAGAATCCTGCCTGCAGTAGCAACTTCGGGGAGACCGAATCCGCTGCCCTGCTGAATATATAGGTTGAAATAAATAGTGCGGCGCCATAGACTGCCCCGATTATCCCTATCTCGATACCCGAAGCATTGAACTCATGTGCAAGGATAGGGATAAAAAGGTTTGACATCATTACAGCCATGTTGATAAAAAGCTGTATCGCGTTAAGTCTCATCGCTGGGTTTTAATGAAAGGATATGTATTTAAGGAATATAGTTTGAACTGAAGGTAAATCATGAACTCCCTTGACTGGGCGGAAAAATATCGCCCGAAGACACTATCCCTGATAACAGGTCATAATAAAGCCATACAAGAGCTAAAGGCCTGGGCGCAATCATGGCTGCACGGAACTCCAGAGGAAAGGGCTGTTGTCCTGTACGGGAGGGCCGGCATAGGCAAGACCACGGCAGCCCATGCGCTAGCAAACGACATGGGCTGGGAAGTGATAGAACTGAATGCCAGCGACCAGCGCACAGCCGATATAATCGAGAAAGTAGCGGGTTCCGCCTCCAGGATGAGCACACTGGACGGCAGCAATGTAAAAAGGCTTGTAATACTGGATGAGGCTGATAATATCCATGGCACCGCCGATAGGGGAGGCGAGAAGGCAATTGTTGAACTGATAAAGAAAACAAGCCAGCCTATCATCCTTATTGCAAATGAGCTTTATGATATGTCCGCAGGATTGCGAAGCGCATGCAAACCCATCCAGTTCAGCGCCGTAATGGCACGCTCCATGCTCCCTGCGTTAAAGAGAGTAGCTGAAGCAGAAGGCATAACATGCGGTCTTGACGCGCTTGAAACGCTGGCAGAGAACGCGAACGGTGACCTGCGAAGCGCGATAAATGACCTGCAGGCGATCGCCCAGGGGAAATCAAGGATGGAACCCGGGGATATCATAACCGCACAAAGGGATACAAAAGAGAACATTTTCAAAGTGCTTGTAAAGATATTCAAAGGAAAGGATATCCGCGAAGCCCATAAGGCTACTTTCAATCTTGATGAGAACCCGGAGGACTTCATCCAGTGGGTAGATGAGAATCTTCCCCTTGAATATACTAAGGCAGAGGACCTTGAAAAAGGATATTATTATCTCGGAAGGGCTGCCACCTTCCTTGGCAGGGTAGGCCGGAGGCAGAACTACAATATGTGGAGATATGCAAGTGTGATGATGACATCAGGTATCGTAGTCTCACGTTCTTACCATTACACTGCATTCGTAAAGTTCCAGCCTCCTTCGCTGTGGCGAAAGCTCGGGCAGACAAAAGGTATGAGGAACCTGCGCGATTCGCTCGCGAAGAAGATCGGAAGCCACTGCCATGTATCGATGAGCTATACCCGCTCGCAGCTGCTGCCTTTTTTCAGGGCGATGATGAAAGATGATGGATATGCACCTGCGGTCGCTGCACTGCTTGCTCTTGAGCCAGAAGAAATAGCATTCCTTATGGAAACCAAGTCTGTGACTAAAAAAGTCCGGAAGATTTACGAGGAGGCACAATCTCTCATCGAGAAAGAGGTTAGGCAGGAAATAGAGGTATTCGGCGGGTTCGGAGCCAAACCGGAACTCTCCGAAGCCACCGAGGAAGAGCCTGAAGACGAGCTCAGTGATGAACCTGAGGTTGAAGTCAAGAAAGAAGTAAAGTCCCAGAGTTCATTGTTTGATTTTTGAAAATAAATCTCTATAGGGATTTATTATAGAGGTTTATTTTCAGTTATTTCCCTTTCCTGAAAGAGTTCCTCGCAGCCAGAAGGGCGAACTGTGGTGTGTACCTGAGCCTGTTTTTAATTGAGTAGATACTTTTAATCGACCTTCCTAACTCGTAAATAAATTCATAGACAACGACTTTCTCTTCAACCTCTCCCGGTTCTTTTACCATAGTCAGGCGATGAATGGCGTATAGACCGATCAGGAACGCGAAGAAAAAGAAAAATCCCCACGAATGAAGATTGAATATCTGAAATGCTATCTGACTATCAGGGCTTGACCATTCCAGCTTCCATGAAAGCTGGCGTTCTGTAAAGAAATCCGCAAAAACGCCTCCGAGAACAGGTGCGATTCCCGATGAGATGGAATTGACAAGGCTAAGGGATGCAAGATATGCCGTTGCCTGTCCTTTCGGTGCAAGTTTGAACCCTATGTTCCCCGAGGTCAGCGAAACTCCTGCTGTGGATATTCCTGTAAAAACGTGTATAGTTATCAACAGGGGCATTGTAAGTATGTTTTTCCCGGGTACAATGAATGTCCACGCAAGAACGCACAGCATGAACAGAGTACCGCAAATGGTAAGCACGGATTTATTGCTGAACCGGTCCGAGAATTTCCCCCAGATGTTCAGGAACGCAAGATTCGTTATCTGGCTCAGTACTGTAAGAGCGATGATGAGCGACATGTTCATTTGCAGGCTTTTAAGCATGTAAACTGTGAAGAAAGGGATGGCCAGGTTTACCGCAAAACTCCAGGGACCAAGAGCCATGATGAGGTTCCTGAAATTGATATCCTTAAAAGGTGTCAGGAGCAGCCTGGTAAACTTTTGTTTTTTCTTTATCGATTCCATACAGGGTTCAGGAGTATTGGATAGGAAATAAACCCCGAGCATCCCGGCAATGAATCCCAGGAAAAAAAGAGCTGAATAACCATATAGTTTATGCTCCGGGAACAGGTTCTCCCATTTATCTATGTAGAACCCGGCAGCCAGGGAAAGAGAGCTTCCCAGTACAGCAGCAAGGCTCATGCGTTTTGAGAAAAACGACCCCAGCCTTTCACTTGGCACCAGGTCACGCATCCAGGAATTCCAGCAGCAGCCTCCGATGCCGCCGATTGCTGACTGCAGAATCAGTGCTGTAATGAGTACTATCAACCCTGTTTCAATTGAGAACAGGAATGGTATTGCGGCGATCGGTAGCCAGAACATTCTGCTCAAAGCTGATGAATATACGCAAATTGCCCGCCGGGCACGGTATTTTTCAATAAGATAAATGGAAGGAATCTGGATCAACTGTGCAAGAAAGGGAATCGCGGCAAGGAGACCGACAACCATATTGGAAGCCCCGAGCTCCAGCGCAAAAGCCACCAGGAAAACGCCGCCAGTCAATGTGCTCATTGCCTGGGAGGTTAAACCGTCTCTAATTATGTTCCGAAGACCATACCGTATTTCATCGTCGGTTAAATTATCTTTAACTGCAAACATTTTTTCGTTTTTCATCTGGATCCTATTAACGGACAGGGCAAGCTATCCCGCGCCGCTAACAGTTATTCATCTCCTTCTTGATTATCGTTAACTCCGGGGAGTATAACAAGCGTCTATCATACCGCTTATTATAGTGCCGACAGGAGCATAACGAGTTTCAATGTAAAAGGTATTGATAAATCTTACGCTTCAACTTCTCCTTCTTAAAAACGCTATCGGTAACCAGGGTTGCTTTAATAAAAAAAAGAATAATAAATAGTGATAAATAGGATCTGCCAGAAAACCTGATAATGTCTCATACCCATGCTTTTTTTGAGGGTACGGTATCCACGCTCAGTCCAAGTGCGACAGTGTTCAGTTTCTCGAATCAAGTTAAAGTATGGATTCCATGCACTCACTCGATATAATAGAATATTTGAACTGGCTGTATAATAATGTTTGTGACATCAGGAGCCCATCCAATAATCTAAACATATTTGCATTATGAGAGAATGACACCGCGGGCGAATAATGGTGAATGCAGAGGCGCCCTTCTTGAGACGCGACTCGGGGCGTTCATCTGCGGTTCTTTTTTACAATATGTCCTGATTGACTTCTTGAATATACTCTTAGTTAACTGTTAATTCAAAGTCAATTGTCCGAAAAGAATCTATGTACGAATCCATGCACCCAAGTGTACAAAACATTTTTTCCTTGATGCGGTCCTTCAGCACGTATATTTTTTTGCTACAATTAGCACATTTAACTTCAACCATTTCCAAGATTAATCACCTCTCGATTGCATAACTATCAGTTTAATAATTCGCATATCAGTCCTCGCTGCTTTGATTATTATAAATATCATCAATTGAAATCTACTTATAGCTGCTAGGCGTTATAAAAATGTCTATAGTTTTTTATGAGTTAGTATAGTTTATTTTTGTTCTTAGAAAATTATAAAGCATTTTTTGACATTTAATTCAAATAAGACCTCTCTGAGTGTAACATATAATGAAATACGTGGCAGGGATGATCAAAATTCAGCAGTCTGGAAACTTCCATACCTCTAAATAAATTCCACTCTATTCAAAGAGTTTATATATTAAATTTACATATTATGCATGGGTGTAAGAATGAGACTAAG
The DNA here is from genome assembly GCF_900196725.1 of Candidatus Methanoperedens nitratireducens. Taxonomy (GTDB): domain Archaea; phylum Halobacteriota; class Methanosarcinia; order Methanosarcinales; family Methanoperedenaceae; genus Methanoperedens; species Methanoperedens nitroreducens_A. The sequence goes on from NZ_FZMP01000016.1 coordinate 8,458, forward strand.
CAAAACAAACCTTACAATAATCGGGATTGTGCCAATTGTTTTCGGTCTGATAATAATGTACAACTTCTGGACAGCCATCCAGGCATTGTACCCGCGGGGCATGACAACATACCTTGTATTTGACCAGCTTGTTGCCATCGGAGCAGCAGTGTTATTGGGCGCTTCTATCTACTGGGGCATACTTATTTACTACATATACCTCCTGCAGGAGAACGAAGTACTTATCCAGAACAATTTTTCCCAGCTCGCGGGGAGCGGTACAAAACACCTTGAGAGCGCTAAAAAGCTGATAAACCAGGTGCTTGCGGATATCAAAGCCAGTGAAAAGCTGAAATCCCAGTAAAGGCACAGGCGGGAAATACCCGCTTTTTCTTCATGTTTTTCTTCATAGTTTTATCTTTACCTTGTTTATAGAATTGCCTTTGCCCTCGCATGCCTCGATGTCGGCGTGATTAAAAAGCAAAGGACTACCTATTATTTTAAAGTTATTATAAATTATATACAGCTTTTCTATGTTCATGCCCGATATGCCAGCTTTTAACAGCTTTACTCTTTCTTCTGAAGTTTCTAACATCCACTTCCACCTTTCATTAACCCTTACTTCTGAATATATAAGCAAGCTGTTTATAAATAAATGTTACGTTCAAATCTGTACTTCCGATTCCATGTAGTTCCGAATAGCATGTTGAGTTATATTTGTGTTAAACGAGCTTTAAGCGTTTGAATTCTGCTCTCATTGTATTCTCGTAACCAGGTCAACAATACTGCTATTGAAATCCTGCATAGCGATTTGTACCCTTCTCGGATGTATATTAATATTCCATTGTTAATAGCTGATTTCAATTCATATACGTTGATCTTAAGACCTGTCTTTAACAGACTAAGTACATTAAACAATAAACATTGAAGCAAGAAAAATAGTATTCGTACCACAGGTGATTTTGAACAAGTCCTTATCTTGAATACGTTTTTAATTTTATATCCTGTCTCGACCGTGTAGTTGCAAATTAGCATTTTTCTCCAGAGGTATAATATGGACAATCTCGACTTTTCCATTTCTCACGATAACTTCCTCAACAAGCAGTTCAATGATTTTCCGTCTATCTTCAAAACCTGCATTTTCTATACCTTGCTTGACTGCATTACAGAAAGCATCTATATTATCAAATATCTTCCTGCAATCCACTTCATTTTTTTCAACAGCTTTTATGTTTCTTATTTGTTGTTGAATCTGTAAGATCCTTCGCTCTATGCTGCTCTTCCTGGTTTCTAACTCTTTTAAAGTTATAATTTCCGTTTGGTATGCATCAATTAAACGCTGGATCTGTTTATTATAAGTTTGGATCTGCTGCTCCAGTTTTTGACACTGTTTTTGAGTTCCACCTGAGAAAACAATATCCTTCTGACGTTTATACTGTTCAATGATCAATTCTGGTTTCTCCAGAAGTTCTGTTATCTTTTGCCATACAAGCTTATCGAGACGTTCCTGCCTTACATATTTACTTGTTTCCCTTCAAAAAAACCACACATTTTATAGCCACACTCCCCACATCGAACAAGCCTGCGAAGCAGATATGAGTGCTGAGTATTGTTCCTGCTTGACCATGCGGTATTTTTCTTAAGTTGCTCTCCTGCTCTTCTAAAAGTGTCCTCATCAATAATTGCTGGTACTTCGATCTCTATCCATTCATTTCTCGGCCTGAGTTTCTTGGTTGAATTCTCATTTTTTCTATACGCTAATGGATCTCGTGGTTTTTTCGGCTTTACACAGAATCTGCGGTTATAATACGCCTTACCTATGTATGCTTCATTCGTAAGGATGATACGTATCGATGCAGGAGCCCAGCCTTTACCTCCCTTCCTCGGACGAATGCGCATTAAATTCAGCCTCTGTGCAATTTTATACGTAGATAAGCCCTCTTCAACATACCATTGGAAAATCTGTTTAACCAGTTCAGCCTCCTCTTCATGAATAACTGCACATCCTGGCTGGCCATTGGACACTGGCTGATACCGATAACCGTATGGAGGGTTGCTCCATATTAAGAAACTCCCTTGGCGTGCATTAAAGAGTCTGCCTCTTCTAGGAGTTGTACCGTCATAAGTCTCACGC
>NZ_FZMP01000166.1 GCF_900196725.1 Candidatus Methanoperedens nitratireducens
AATCAATGCTGCCTTGATATCTTCTTCTGTAATATTCGGATATTCTTCCAGGATATCGCTTATGGTCATCCCATCCGCCAGTCTATTAAGTATGGCATCTACAGGAATCCTGGTACCTCTAATAATAGGTTTTCCAACCATTATTTTAGGATTTACTACTATTCTTTCTTCCATATTCATAATAGTTGAATTCAAATCTATTATAGTTTTGTGTGATTATTTTGACATGGTTTGGCTTTAATGCAAGGGGTTTCTCAGATATTTCAATTCTGAAACAATTAAGCTATGATAAAATTACCATGCTGCGCCCTCCCCTTGTCCTCATAGCCGCCCCGTGGTTACGTCCGCTGTGACGCGCGGGAATCGATCCGTTCGGTGCGCGCCGAGTATCTAAAGAAGCTCCAGCTTTGCAAACTTGCGGTATAAGGAGCCCGTATTTATCACTTTATGAATATTAAACTCACGACGCCGAATAACTGCCATAAATCGAAATTAAAAAACCACAGAGTCCTCAGAGGGCACAGAGAAAAAACCACAACTCTCTGTACTCACCGTGTCCTCCGTGGTTATTCTCCTTACACGGGCGCAGGGTATTTATTAAAATTTAAATATTAATTTCTTGGCGCGATAGGTTCCCGATGCAGCCGACATGAACCACAACCAGGGCAAGAGCACATTTCGACAGGATAACAGGATCAACAGGATTCGAACCGCAGCTTTCATGAAATCCCCAAGCAGCGCACTCCCCATGTCCCCATAGCCGCCCCGGGTTACGTCCGCTGTGATGCGCCGGGAAGCAAGCGAGTGATGGGCGCCGAGATTTTAGTTAAAATAACGCGCCCAAACCACAGATTTCCAGGAGAAGTATATGTACTTTCAGGCGTCCCTTATCTTAAAAACCTTATCTTTCAAAACAATAAATTTTTTATAGACGTTGGTCGATTTCAACAATGTTTCAAGTAAATGCATCCTTATAGCACTATTTGTGGTGGAAGTCCTAATCAATATTACTCCGCTTGATGGTTTTTCTAATCTGAAAACAAGTTCACCAAAATCCTTATCGTCGGTAATCAAAACTCTTCCTTCTATGTTTGCTTTGTCCAGAACTTCATCATCAGGTGCAGACGGTTTCCAATCACCCACAAAAATAGTATCATATCCTGCAACATTCAATAGATTTGAAAGTCTCTTGCCTGTGCACTCATCTACCAGAAATTTGACTTTCAAGCAACTTCCACAATCGGTATAATTTGTTCTCCTGCTATGACATGTGAAACATAA
>NZ_FZMP01000173.1 GCF_900196725.1 Candidatus Methanoperedens nitratireducens
ACTGATAACAGGATTGTACGTTACTCGTTATATCCACCAGCGTCCTTCCAGATGCAATTTTTTAATTTTCCAGTGAATTATTTTTCCTTTCAGGGTGGTTTACTTCTGCACCTGTTCCGGGCCCGCATGTGACCTTTCTGGGCAGGTTTTTACCATTAATGAGCATCCTTATTACACCTTTGACCTGATCGATCTCGTTCAGGACCTTCTCAGCAGTCGCAGGCTGTAACAATCGGGAAGGGAATATTCTAATCTGGATCGGTTTATCCCTGGCTACTGTAGCTTGTACCATTTTATCCTCCGTATCCTTCTATATTTTTATGATGTCCAGGCTGTTAAATTCGTATATAATTGACATTTAGCCATAGGCATCTAACCTTACTAACTAATCAACGATGAATAAATTTAACCACTATATACTATAATACAAACGCAAATTCCGGCTATATTTTATCCAGAATACTTAAACTGCCTATTTTCTGAGTTTAATGTACAAGATTTACAGAATTTCCTAAAAATCCTGCCCATCTCTCCATGAGCTTCTACCACCTCGAATCGAAACAGTCACCTCTTTGTGAACTTAAAGACGTAGAGAAAGTGATGCGCTTCCCTCTCAGCGCATCGATTTTATGAAATCCCGTTTGACATTTTAAACTGGCAATCCCAGCGCAGCTCTCTTTGAATTGATATGTGCCTCTATAGCATCAGCAGCTTTGACAGGATCAAGTTCAACCAGAACTTTTCCTCCAGTCAGCGCCTCAACATCATTAGTGAGCACTTTAGCGACAAGCGGTGCTCCGGTGACCGGCGGCACCGGTGCAAGGTGCAACAGCAGTCCGAAGGCTACGGCGAATGCACCATCTGCTACGGCTTTCTGCTCGAGGTACTCCGGGGCTGAAGCAGCCACTGGCAGGGCGCTTGGATCAACACCGAGCGCACCTGCTATCTCAGTCACTGCAACACCTATCCTGCCTATGTCCACACATGAACCATAGTTGATGCATGGAGGTATGCCGAGGGACTTGCAAACAGCCTTAAGACCTGCACCAGCCTGGTCTGCCGCTTCAGGTCTCATGAGTCCCTCGACCTGAGTTGCTGAACTGACACAGCCTGCATTAATTACCAGTATATTGCGCCTGATGAGTTCGCGCGAGAGCTTAACCGCCACAGTGTCGTGCCGTGTTTTTGCAGTGGTACAGCCGACAACTGCCACTATACCTTTGATGCTTCCTGCTTTTATTGCATCGATAAGTGGATTCCAGCTTCCTCCAAGAGCTGCTTTGCAGCTCTCGACCGAAAAGCCCGCCATTACTTCGGATTTATACTTGGGTATATGGACCTTGCTGTTGTTTCTCTTCTTATAGGCATCAATAGCCATTTTTACTATCTGTTCCGCCTGCTCATTTGCTTTCTCCGGATTAAAATCCAGATGGTCAGTTACACCTGCCATCCTGACGAGCTTATCCACCGAGATGACTTTGGTGTGGAAGTGGTCTGCCATCGACTTAAGACCTGGTGTGGAGCAGTTAAGATCCATCATTACAAGGTCTATCGCACCTGTGGCAATTAGATATTCCTGGTTTATCCAGTTACCGGTCTGACCTGCGAATCCCCTGGCGCTTCCCGCCGAGCGCTGCATTAGTTCCTGTCCTGTGCACATGGAACCCAGGAGCTTTATATCCTTGGCACCTGCATCTTTTGCCAGTTTCAGCATCTGGGGGCTTTGCGATGCCTTCAGTACAGCAGTTGCCATGAGGGGTACGTGTCCATGCGCTACGATGTTCACAGCTTTTGGATCAATGATACCGAGGTCGGCTGAAGAATGGGTCGGGGACGGGGTACCGAGCAGTATATCCTGAAGCGTGATAGTGGCGACCAGTCCCATGTAGCCGGTTGCTATTCCAACCTTGAGTGTAGTAAGCAGAAGGTCCACAGGGTCCGTGTCGATCGAAGTGAGCGTCTTTGTCATGGCGTCACCCACTTCTGCATATGTTCCGCCGGGGATAACTCCAAGTTTCTTCCAGACTTCAAGCCTGGTTTTGGGTGCGAACTTCTCTACAAGCACCAGCGGTTCATCTGCGCCTTTTTTAATCTCAGAAAGAACTGCATCTGCCAGGGCGACTGCCAGTTCTTCTGTGGATTTTGTGGTGTCAAGTCCGAGAGCTCCCGCAACTACCCTGAGCTTGCCAGGGTCCTGTATCTTGAATGTAGTTTTCCCCTGTGCCGTAGCCTTGAGTGTTCTTGCGACCATTTCAAGGTGGTGAGTATAAGCTGCAGCGCCTCCTGCTGTGAGCCGGAGGAAGTTCCTGGCTGCAATGACATCGGCAGTCGCGCCACATATGCCAGCAGAAGCCTTATTAGTTATCCTGCACGGCCCGTGGCTGCACAACTGGCAGCATATCCCCTGGGCTCCAAATGTGCACTGTGGCTGTTGAGCATTGTAGCGATCGAATATCGTGGGAACATTCATTTTTCCTGTCAGTTCGTACATTTCCTGTGTGGATTTATGAACTGAAACATTCTCTTTTCCATTTTCTTTTTCTTTTCCGAGTCCGAGTTTACTCAATATTTCGACCATTTATTTCTTACCTCCGATATGGTACTTTTATACCAGATACCATTCTAATAACGTATAAAGGCATTTACTATAAATTATAAGTAAAATTCAGAATTATGTTATAGTTAAATGCAGACGTTCAAATCTGGCTATTAAATTTTAGTTTTGATGCCCTACAGTTCCTCAATCTCAAATTCACAGAAATCATATCCTGTGCCCCAGCATTTTATCTCTTTTACAGAATGCTTTTTCCCTGTCGTCTTATCCAGCACGCCTGCTATGATACCTGCATCGCTCGGGCAGAGAGGTTTTCCCACATCCGGCATATGCCCGCACTGGTAGCAGTCTTTCACCCTGATCTTATTCGCATCGGCTAATTCTACAGTACCGAGGTTGAGTTTTTTCCATATACCTGCCAGTTCTTCCAGTACGTCCTCAAGTCTGGAACCATTTATCTGCTTTGAGATAACGTTTAACCCTATATCGTAGCCAGCATCATAGAGCGGTTTGTCCAGTTCTATACCCGTATTGAGCATAGATGATTTCAAAAGGCGCAGAAAAGCGATCTTAGCTTCGTTTTTCTCTGCATTTTCCCTGGTCATCATCTCTTGTATTTCCTTTTTTACCTGTTCCATTAAGACGCCCTGTTTACGCCCCGCAACTGAAAGGATATTGGGGTTAACAGCATAGAATTTCATCTGGATGCCGTGTTCCTCGTGCTCTATCCTTGATACTTTCACAACCCCGGCATCAAGAAGCAATCTGATATGATGAGAGATAGTCGGTTTGCTCAGGTTTAATAGCCCGGCAAGCTGCGAGTTCGTCATCTCTTTCTCAGAGAGCAATTCGATTATCTTTATTCTTGTCCCGTCAGAGAATATCTTTGCAATCTTTTCATCAGGCTTCAGGATATAGGTCATGATTGTAATTATATCTCAGTAAGGTTTATATGATATTAATTTTATTTGAAGCTTACTGTTAGATAAATATCTAACTATGGAGGTTTTTTATGGAACTAATAAGCGAGAACAAAATCGGGATTGTCAAAGGAACGGTTGTGGAAGAAGCAGCCGAGAACAACTTCAAAGGTGAGACAGGCGAAGTCGGGTTGTACCTTGCTATGGCAAAACAGGCACAGCGTGAAGGCTACCCGGAGGTCGCAGAGGCATTGAAAACTATAGCTTTTGAGGAAGCCTGGCACGCGGCAGGGTATGCCGAGCTTACAGGCAGGATATCAGACAGCACAAAAGAGAACCTTGAGAGGATGCTGAAAGGTGAAGAGGGCGCAAATAAATATAAGCGCGAGTCAGCAGTAAAATCAAAAGACGCAGGAATAGACGAAGCTCATGATTTTTTTGATGTCTCGGCAAGGGATGAAGCAAGGCATGCCAGAGCCATAAAGGGCTTGCTTGACAGGTATTTTAAACAGGGGTGAGGAAAATGGTAGATGCAATAGCAGAACAAACAAACGGAGCTGTGGCAGTACTTCCTGCAACACCGGCTGGAGTAATCACAGCAAAACAGCTTGAAGCGATTGCAAAGCTCGCAAACGATGGTGCCGGGCTGGTAAAGCTCACATCCATGCAGAGAATCGCGATACTTGTGAAAAAAGAGCAGCTCGATACTGCCAGGAATCAGCTTGCTGATGCGGGTATGAAGGTCGGAGTGGTGGGTAAAAGAGAGGTCTGGAATCCCATGGGATGCACTGGCGCGCTGTGCAAATACTCAAGGCAGGACGCCCTCAGTGATGCTGTGGCTATCGCCGATCTTGTAGGCATAAAAACTCCGAGGCAGGTGAAAATCGGTGTCAGCGGGTGCCAAAATTCCTGCGCATGGAGCAAAGTTGTGGATATCGGGCTGATAGGGAACAAAGAAGGGTACGATATCTATATTGGGGGCGATGCCGGCAGGAGCCCACACATCGGACAGAAATTGAAAACCGTACCTAAGGAGAATGTGGTGAGCGCAGTAAAAGAAATCGTTGACAGGTTCAATGCATATGGAAAAGACGGCGAACACATATACCAGGTAATTGAAAGAGTCGGGCTTGATGTGTTCCGATAGCCAGCGCAGAAAAACAAATCGCATAGATGACTGTATCGAGTGCTGCGCATGCGTGGATGCATGCCCGACAAAAGCCATTAAACACAGCTCATGTTAGAGACAAGTTGCGCTGGAAGATGTGCTGCAAGCATATCTTCTACTACTTTTTATAATGTTCAATACGCTGGCTCAGAACACACCGCCCTCCGCGGATTCCTCCAACAGGGTTTGATGGAACACCCATTGAGTTCATGCAGCGTGACATCACAGATGCACCTCGCGCAAGCCCATCATCAACAAACACTACCCGGTTTTTGTTTCCTTATAAAGCCCCAGCTTTTCAATGGCTTTGAGTATCAGGTATGGCTTGCACCCGGTAATTGCTGCCCTGCCTGTCAGCCCGATAGAAGTTTTCTCAGAAATAATTTCATTATCGATGCTGAGCTTCACGAGCCGCTCAACCATCATTGCAGAAACAAGATCAAGCGCAGCAAACATCGTCTTTAAACCGTGTTTTGAATAGATCTCTGCACCGATATCTGTAAGTCTGGGCATAAGACTTCCATTCATGCCTACATCGCATCCTATAAGGGTAACATCAATATCTTTTGCCGCTCTGGGATCGACCGGCACGCTCCCATATCTATCTCTATCATCAGGCACGATTTCGATTGATATCAGCGAATTAATTGCATCTGCATATTTTTTGATTATGCTGCTTTTTGTCAGCCATATCATAATCTCTTTGTTGTTACTATAGAGATCAAGAGCTGCGCCGTATCTTTTATCCACAAGCCCAGTGCCTTTTATTACAGCATCAGGAATCGCACCTGCATAACCGCATATATTGGCAATTGTTCTGGCGTAAGGGGTTTCATCGTTTGAAATGCGCCCTTTCAGTGTTGTGCCAAAGTCCATAGAGAAAACCGGGTTCCTGAAATCCACCCCTGTCCACTTGGCGCCTTCTTTGATGCCGGCGGTTGAAAGCTCACCTTCCATTTCGTTCGCAACTATTTCTATCCCGGTGGAACCGAGTGGAGGGAGCACACCACCAACAGCACCAGTAAAAATCACCTTATCAATAAGAGTATGGTTTCTGAATTTTGCAGGTATATTATCAATAGACATGGCAGGAACCATCTTTTTAGGGGGAATGCCTGCGATAAGGCAGCCATCAGCAAGTGCTTTTATGAACTCCCCGATCTCATGAGGGGATGAGAAACCAGCAACTACACCCGTGGATCTAACGACAAAATCCAGGTCTGTCCTGATATCGAGGTTTACATCATCATGCGCCTCTACCAGAGTATCGCGGACAAGTTCAGAGATAGATTCTCTTGTAAGCGATACACCGCTTAAAGTAGTGCCAAAAATTCTTTCGTCAGGTTTTGGCTTCCTGACATTGCGGGTCATTTTCACTTTCTTGTTCACAAGCCTTGTATGACCATCTTTCATGTTCGTAGCTGTAAGGATGCATTTGGTGGTTGTGTTCCCTACTTCAATAGATGCCACAAGAAAGAAGGGAATTGTTTCAGCCAGCCTGTAGGGGTCAGCTTTGAGTTCAACCGGACGGATTGGTTGACTTTCGGCGATCCTTGGTTTTGAGCCGAATGAGCACTCTATGATGAATTTGATCGGGTTTATCATAAACCTCCGCCTCTGAGCCTTTCAACTTCATTTTTTGCTTTTATTCTCAAAACAAAACTTCCATGGCACGGTTTGACATAAGGCATAATAATATCATCATTCTCTACTGCCACAGGAATAGGATTGAACCCTATTAAAAAAGTGTTAAAAATCCTGTAGCCCTGGCGAACATAGTAGATTTCTTTGAAGTTTTTCTTTATGTAATCGGCGCATTCCTTAATGGAACTGCTGGGGAGCAATATCTCATAATCCATCTCGTCAATACAACCCATGACATCATCTCATAGATTAGTCTCATAAAGAAAGATATTGAAGCAATTTTATTGCTTTTCTCCTCGTATGGTTATTACGGTCTGTTTTATCGGCAAAACCTTTCCTGATCTCCGTATCGCATCCTCTACTATTCTCTGCAATCCGAAACAGCAGGGCACTTCCATATTGACGAGCGTAATGCCTTTGATATTGTTTTTCTTTAGGAACTCTGTGAGTTTATCGGTATAGAAATCCACATCGTCAAGTTTGGGACAGCCTATGACCAGTGATTTTCCTGCAAGGAAGTCTGAATGGAAATTCGGGTATGCGAATGGAACACAATCTGCCGCAACAAGCAGTTCAGCGTCCTTAAAATAGGATGCTTCAGGCGATACAAGCGTCAATTGAATGGGCCACTGTCTCAATTCCGAACGCTGCCGGGGCGAAGTTCCTCCTGTGGTGCTTACCTCTTTCCTGAAATCCATCGCCATGCTGCCAGGGCAGCCCCGTGGCATCCTGGGAGGAGCAGATTTTCTTACTTCTGAACTCAGGTGCTTTTTCACAGCTTCCTCGTTAAATTCCGGGGCGTTTCTTTCAATTATTGTGATCGCATCCTGGGGACAATGTCCAAGACATGCTCCGAGACCGTCGCAGAACCTGTCATCTATGAGCTTTGCTTTTCCATCTATTATTTTTATCGCACCTTCTGCACAATTGGGAATACACGAACCACAGCCGTTACATTTTTCTTTGTCTATGAATACAATATTTCGTTTCATATTTCTCAATTTTGTATTGATTTTATGAGATATAAACTTATTGATTATAACTTATAGCTAAATAAAGTAATCGAACTTTAGAGTATATATAAGCTATTTATACAGCTATGAGAATGTAGATACTATGAGAGAGATTATTGATCTTGATAAAAGGGACAGGGAGATTTTAGCCCTCCTGGAAAAGAACCCTGAGATGACACAGAACGACCTGGCGGAAAAACTCAAGATATCCCAGCCCTCTGTTAGTGCCAGAATACATAAGTTAAAACAAAAAGGAGCGCTAATCCATGTTGTGGGTATGAATTTGAAAAAAGTAAATCTCTATATGGCAAAAGTTGATGTACTGGCAAGCAATACTTCGTCCATACTTAACATTTTCGAGAATTGCCCCTATTTCTTGAATGGTCTAATTGTCTCAGGAAAACACAATCTCTGTCTTTTTTTTGTGGGAGAAGATATATCGACTCTTGAAGCAATTATTGACGGGCATTTAAGAAGCAACCCTCTGATCAAGGAGGCAGATGTCAGCATTGTCATAACTCCGATGAAAGACCTTGTTCTACCTTTAAAGATGACTGTTGAGCCCAGTGATACTCCACCTTGCGGTATTGACTATAGCTGCGAGGAATGTGCACATCACGTATCAAATAGATGCCTTGGCTGTCCTGTAACCAACAGCTACAGCGGAAATATATGGAAATAATAATGCGAATATATGCAGCATACAATGGCAAATTCGGAGAACGCGTAATAGGAAACCTGATAAATTACAAGAATTTCTGCATTTCTTGTGATAAATTGTGTATCTTCTGCAGGGACGATAAATCGCTTAATCTTGCAAACAGCATTATTGGGATATATGCTCAACCCTCTAATCTGCCGGTATATATAGAAGAGCCAGCGAAATACATGCCTTCCAGCCTGCCAGAAAATGACGTATTGTTAGCCATAAACCTGCATCCCGATATTATCAGCGAACTTCCCGGTCTTGCAAAAGATGCAGGTACCAGTTTGATTATAGCCCCGGTTGAAGAACCCGGCTGGTTATCAGCAGGATTAAATAATCAGATCAAAGAGAAATGTGAAAAACTTGGTATCGTCTTTACCGCTCCAAAACCATTCTGTTCTCTCAAAAAAGGGGGCGGCCCGTTAATAGATCATTTTATAGAGCACTTCAAGATAGGTTTCCCCGGATTGAAACTCGGGGTAAAAAACAACAGTATTGCAACAGTACAGGTTTTATGCAGCCAGCCATGCGGATGCGCCTATTTTGTAGCACAGAAACTTAAGAACGTCCCTGTTGATGATAAACTGAACGAAGTTATATCGCAGGCGCACCATGCATATCCCTGCACTGCAAGCATGGAAAGAGATACCGAGCTAAAAGATACAATTCTGCATAAAGCGGGATATATTATCAGAGAAGCGGTCCATCATGCTCTATCCATTGAAAATTATAGATAGCCAGAAGCGATACCGATCCAAAAACTGCTGCTCCTGACAGGTAGTTGTGACTCGAATAGTTTATTGATATCCACCCTGTGCATCCTGCAGAAAAATTCCAGATTCTCGGAAGGCAACCGCCCAACATATTTTGGCATTCCATGCTCATGTCTCCCCTCGGCGTCACGATTATTTAAAATTAATAATGTGGCTCAAGATCGCCCAGCTTTTCTATAAAAATTTTCTCAGGTCCTTCGTGAAGTTCCTTCTTGTCACGTTCTTTAGCTATCGCAGTGACCCCTATATTAAGCAGTTCTTCAAGTTCTTTTGATTTAGATATCGACAGGACTGTTAGAGCTTTTGGCATTTCACCTTTATTTATAAGAATTCCTTTGAATATCTGACCGATCTGACGCGATAGCTCCTCAACTTCGCTTGTAATATCATTGATATTAAGATATTTTTGGTCTCCTTCCAGTATAATCATCGCCCTGGTTGCTTCATTATAAGGGTCAAGCTTAAAAAGGAGACCTGAATGTGAAAGACTATGTTTTATGACCGATCTGATGGGAATATCTTTACTGCCTTTACCAAACCCGATTGTAGCAACCCTGGAACCACTTGACATAACCGTCTTAAAATCACCTAAGTCCGTGACCATCATCATCTCACTGTCCAGTGCCTTCAAAAGAAATAAAAATCGTTGTGCTATGGTCCTATTTATCCCGTCATAAGCTGATTTTATATCTTTCTCTTTTCCCTGGTGTCTTAAAAACTGATTATCCACAAGTATAGTCCCATCGCATCTTCCGCTTAATGTTTCTTTCAGGCAGAAAACCGAGTTTTGCAGATAAATCGAACCTTCCTCTCTAAAAGGAAGTACGATAATGCTGTAAACGTTGTATTTATACCGTTCCTTCATCGCTTCTATCATAAGCGGTAAAAATGATGAACCCGTGCCGCCTGATGAAGAGGCTATAACAAAAGCAACATCAAAATCCCCGCGTTCCTCAATAACCCTGTGCAATAAATCCCTGTTGTCCTCAAAACATTTTTTCCCGATAGTTCGATTTCCTCCGACCCCGTGAAGGAACGGTATATGGATTCTATCCCTGGCTTTTGTAAATCTTAATTCTTTAAGATCGTTTATTGCCGTGTTAATCGCTATGGTCTCAACGTGACTGACAAATTTCTGGTTTCCGTAATATTTAGACAACAGGCTGCCGCCAAAGGCTTCTTTGTTTATCGCATCAAGGATTCTATTACCGCACTGTCCAACACCGAGGATAAGAACATTTAACATTTTCCCTCTTAAAACGAATATTGTTTATGTCTTCTTACTGTAAATAATACTACTCCAATCGCTATGATCGCCACAGGTATAATAATATACAAATAGCCTTTTTCATTTTTTGTAACAGTAATCGGTTTAGAGGTTGATTCCGTGCCTTCTTTATCATCATTATAAAATGTCTTTAAGTTTATCGAATAATTACCCGGTTCGATTGCTTTTAAAAAAAAGGTGTATGCTTCTGATTCGCCTGCATCTATTTTTTTATAGCCCTGTTTTAAATTCCCCCCGGTTGCTATGAGGCCAGATGGAACATTCCCATCTATGAGTACCGATGTTGCCGGTGCTTTTCCGGTATTGGTAATTTTAATGTCCACTCTAATTGAGTCATCTGTTTTCACATTGTCTTTATCCACACCAATAGCGGTTGTAAGATTGGATTTTTCCTCTAAAATCTTTGCAACATTTATTGTAATTGTGTTTGATTGGCTTGATTTTACTCCATAATTTACAGTTGTAGGTTCGATATCGAATGTGCCCGATTCTACCGCTTTTAGTGCATAATAAAGTTCCTGTTTCCCTCCGGCATCAAGAGTTTCCTGAATCTGAGGAGGATATCTTGAACCTGGAGCACGGGAAAAACCATTCGGAAGTACCTCCTTTAGCGTAAGGTTATATGCTGTTCCGTTACCTTTATTTTCAACTATTATTTTAATTTCTACAACGTCCCCTATACTTATATTTGTTTTATCGGTTGATTTTGTTAAGACTATCTGTGCTTCGCCTGCTGTTTTGGTCGGTACAATGTACTTTTCAGGGTAACTCCATTCACCGGGGGTTGTCACTGATATGGTCGCTTTTGTTTCGGTGATGGAAGTGGCTATGATATCGAGTTTATTATAAGGTTTTGAAAGATACGGATTTTCGCTCTCATATAAATTAAATGTTTTTGATTCACCATCTGTAGTTAAATTAACTTTAACAGATTTAGGGGGCTGTGCATTGATTCCGATGACCTCTATTATATAAGATCCCCCTTCAAAATTTAATGCGGTATTATTTTCTAATGTAAAATTGAAAGTTTGGGTTTCACCTTTCACAATATTTGGATAAATAAATAATATTAACAATGAAAAGCAAAGCCACTTCATCTTTGTTTTCCCCATTGCAACCATAACAAACAAAGTCTATGTAATTGCATATAAACTTATGGGTTCTACAGCTAAAAGTTTTAATTAGCAATTATATCGCACAGTTGTTAACAACAGTTATGAATTCTAATGAGATATTGATAGCGGGAGAATCTATATCCCTAGAAAGCTTGCGGAGCTATGCCCCTCAGAAATTCAAGTCTTCCTTCGGCGCTTTATTATGAACCTTTTATTATCAGTATTTAACCTGCTACGCCTCCACCTTACGCTTCATGATCTTAAGCCTGATTCCACCTTGCTCTGTTTCGATAGGCAGCTTCAGGTTAGTGTTCAGATGATAAAGGTCTACGATTACTTTCGGCAGGCGTATGGATATGCTGTTGCCTGATTTATATACAGTCGCAAAAAATGGCAAACCCTGTGTACTTGGAATACATGCACCTTAAGATGCATAACTATTTCCACAGGACTTACTCGCCGATTTAATAGTTGGTCATTAGTAGATTTATAGGTTATGGGAGTATTAAGAATCTGTCCGAAAAGTTAAAACCACAGAGATTCGAAAATATATGATTGATTTTTCGGACAAGATATAAGTCTGGAGAATTAAAACCATGTGGCGCTTCCTCGACCTCGACAGGATAGATGGCTTCTACAGCGCAGCCCTTTTTGAATCCATAGGCAAGCACGTCGGCAGAGGCTCCTCCGCCGAAACAATCCTCTTCTGGCGCGTGCGCTCGCCCGTCGTGTACCTCGGCTACCACCAGTGCGTTGAGGATGAGATCAATGCCGGGTTTTGCAGCCGGAGCAGCATCGGCATAGTGCGACGGATACTGGGGGGCGGCTGCGGCTTCTGCAATGAAGACCAGATACTTTTCTCTGTGATAGGCCGGGAAGGGGGCGTAATTCCCGGAGATATACAGGCTGCATACAAAAAAGTCCTCGGCGGCGTTGTGGAGGCACTTGCGAGACTCGGCGCAGGAGGAGAGATCGAACCGGAGCGCAACGCGGTCTATTCAAATGGCAGGAAGATATCGGGAAATGCGCAGGGGCGCTTTGACGGCGCGGCTCTGATTAACGGCAGCCTGCTGCTGGATTTTGATTTTGAACTGATGGACAAGGTTTTGAAAAACCCAACAAAGAACCTGCGACCTGTGGATTCTGCAAGGGAAGGGATGATAACCCTTAAGGATATGGGTATTACGGATATCGGGGATATAAAAAATTCGCTCAGGCAGGGATTTGAAAGGGCTCTTGGGATAGGCTCCAGAGATGGGACACTGGCAAAGAGTGAGATTGAAATGGCAGACCAGCTACTGGAAAAGTACCTGCAGAATGACTGGATATATAAGATGGATATCAAGCGCACACTCAGGAAAAAATATGCTGCGCCTTCTCCTCAGCGATCCGGATAACCTCTCTTACGGGAATGCCTGCCTCCTGAGATACTTTTTTGCAGTCCTCAAACTCAGCCGATATATTCAACAGGACCCCGCGCAAGTCCCTTCCGACCTTCACTGCTATCGGGAATACCCTGCCCCTGATCGTTATATCCACTTTACCCATCTCCCTCTGTGCGATCAGCCTGTGTTTTACAGGGATAATCCTTACGCCAAGCGACCCTGTCTCTTCGATTATTTTCCTTGCAAGCTTCTCCGAATCCTGGTGTCTGGCGATCACATGGATAATATTTCCGCTCCGGCTTTTTTTCATGGTGACCGGTATTAAAGCCACATCCAGCGCGCCTGCTGACAGCAGCTCATCTATCAGGTTCCCCAGCACCTGACCCGTCACATCGTCCACATTGGTCTCAAGAATTTCTATACTGTCCGATATCAGCGCCTCATCTATCTCACCTGATATCACCCGTAATACATTGGGTACTGAGGTCTCTCTGCTCCCTGCCCCGTAGCCTACATGCTCTGCCGTCATAGGAGGACATACCCCTTTATCGTTGACAAAATGCGCAAGCAGCGCAGCGCCCGTGGGTGTGAGCAACTCCCCTTCAACAGGACCGGGCTTCCATGGTAGCGAGTATTCCTTTAATATCTCAAGCGCAGCAGGCGCCGGGACCGGGAACTTCCCGTGGGAGAACTCGACAAATCCCATGCCAACGGATACAGGCATGCAATAAATCCTGTATCCTTTTAACCCAAGGTCGTAAAAAGCAGTACAGGCTCCAATGATATCGGCAATCGCATCTTCCTGGCCGAGTTCATGGAAATGGAGTTTCTCAAGACTTACGCCGTGTACTTTTGCCTCGGCTTTTCCCAGAATGTTAAAAACCGAAATCGCATCCGTTGTAATATCCGAAGGAAGGCTCATGGATTCCACGCGCTTGGTTATTTTCTCAAGCGTCAGACTCCCCTCTTTTCTGGTAGTAACGTTAACTGAACAAGCTGAAATGCCCTTTTTGATTCTCTTTGATATCTCAACGTCCACGTCAGCAGCCAGTTCCATGGCTTCTCTGACCTTCCAGACGTCAGCCCCAAGGTCGATTAAGGCTGCTGTGGTCATATCGCCCGATGCCCCGGAGAACGGATCAAATAATATCGCTTTCATTTTTATAGCCAACAACACTTCTATTGCTATTATACATTAGGGTGAGATCAATACTGATTTACGCGCCAGCCGCAAAAACGCTGCTTATTGATTTGCTTTGTTAGTATATTAAATATTATTTTTATTATTCTGTTTCGATATATTTATGATTACAGAGGTTGTTTGCGATAACCAGCTTGCCGGGTTAACAAGACACGGCGGATAGGAAGTACTAAATTGGCTTTAAATAATACTTATCGAGGTTTTCCTCTGAGCTTACTGGTTGGAGTAGCAATCCTGGGAATCATATTGTTATCAGGTGAAGTGAGCGCGCAAACCATCAGCTCCTGCACCACGATTTCTTCAGCCGGGAATTATGTGCTCGGTACAGATATAATGAACGATGCGGGCACTGCTTGCATTAATATCGTCTCAAGCAATGTTATTCTTGATGGCGGCGGACACACGATAACCGGAAATGGCGCTGGAAATGGTGTTCAAATCAATAACGTGAGGGACGTTATAGTTCACGACCTCAATATAAGAAGTTGGAGGCAATAATCGCTGAAATTTAGTGTTCCCAAAACATTTGAAGCGGGCGTATCTTATACTGATTTATGCTTTGGCTAACCTTACCTTATTTGATTTTTAGCTGCAAAAGCGGCAATCGAAAACTTTATTCAAGATAAAGGAATTACTTCATCAACCCAAGCGTATATAAAAATCGAATTGGGCAGACAAAATAGGAGGTAGAAACATGGGCTTATTCGACAAAGTGTTAGGAATGAAAGAAGTTGAAAAAACCAAACTGAACAAAGAGGAGGCATTTGCCGCTGTTGCATTGGCAGCAGTGGCTGCTGATGGCAACATCTCTGAGGAAGAAGGGCGAGGCATTATTACAGGATTGGCACGGATGAAGCTTTTCGAGAACTACAATCCTAACAAGATGGGATCAATGTTCAACAAACTAATTGGCATTATAAAAAACCAAGGTATTGAAGCCCTGGTTACGTTATCAAAAGAGAACCTCCCACAGGAGCTTAGAGAAACAGCTTTCGCTGTAGCTACTGATCTTGCACTGGCAGATGGAACCATAGATAAAAGCGAAAAGGATATTTTGACAAAGATCCAGCAAATATTGGGAGTGCCAGAGGAAACTGCTATCGAGATAATAGAGGTAATGTTGATCAAGAACAAAGGTTAAAACTTTTATTTTTTTACATAAATTATTGGGCGCATGCCAGCATTATAAAAAAATAATTAAATTCTGAAATTACAGGCATTTACGAGACTTATAGAAGAAATACCCTATCACACTGATAGTGATCACAGGCGATACCCACTGCGGAATGTGAACGTTAAAACTATCAAGAATCATTATCACTCCCAGGAAAAATATCGAATACATGGCGCCGTTCTTCAGGTAGATATACCTTTTAACTCTCTCGATATTGCTTATTGTCAGTTCCCTGACCACAAATGCTCCTATCCCGTTGCCGATGAGTATTAGCGGGACCGAGAGCGTGAACGCAAAAGCACCTATCACGCCGTCTATCGAGAACGTCGCGTCTATAACTTCAAGATACATTATCTTGCTCCAGTCACTCATGCTCGTTCCCCCCATAAGCTCTTTTTCATGCACCTCAGCATTCTGCTTGAACCCGTGGGTTATGAAGAACGCCGTTGACCCCACCACTGCCCCGAACGCCATGAACGGGTGCTGTTTCAGGGAGAACCAGACTATAACGGTAAGAAGTATGGAGACTACTGCATAGAACCAGACTCCGTGCTGGTGGAAGAACCTCTCCCCGCGCAGACCGTAGTTCTTAGCCTCGATGAACAGCCAGTGGAAAAAAAGGAAAATAAGGAAAACCCCTCCCCCTACAAGTAAAAAGGGCGAGGACTCCTCAATCACCTCTTTTATTTTCGGGTCTTCGCTAAAAGTCGCCGTTAGAGCGCCGATAGCTCCGAGGGACGGATTTGTCGCCCATATGATTGCCCAGGGCAGCATTCCCCTGATAACAAAAACTGCAAAAAACAGTCCATATATCAGGAACCAGCGCCTGGCTTTCTGGGACATGGTTGAAAGGACTTCGGCATTGATTACTGCATTATCGATGCTGCTTATTGTCTCAAACAGGATAAGACCGACGACAATCAGTATAATTGAGAATATATCTATCATATTAATCTAAGCATTTTGTAAACAAGTGCTTCGCTCGATAACAGCATTTACTTGTATAAATCTTCCTGCTATACCAGTACTTCCGAATAGCTCTACTTCCGAGTGAATGAAATATCAGCACATCTATTTTAAAGTGAATCATCCTCAGATGATGTTTTTAAGCGGTTGATATTTGAGGTCATGATCATGAATATACAACCTCTTGATATAATGGCCATGACCTCAGAGTTATTGAGTAAAACAAACATAATAAAATTACCTGAAGGTACAACGTATAGTTTCAAGACACACTGAATGTGATTCTGCACGCAGCCACATCAGTTACCAACTCGTTAGAATCAGCAAGCATAGATCTCAGACTGAAGAATCCAGATAAAATGTGCATCTGGCGAC
>NZ_FZMP01000174.1 GCF_900196725.1 Candidatus Methanoperedens nitratireducens
CCTATAAGCAGGGGTAAAGTTGGGTAAATCATAGATGACCGCTTTACGTTGACCTTCTATCCAGACCCCTGATAAGCTCAAAAGCTGCAACACCCTTATCAGGGCAGTAAAAGCACCTGCAATGAAAATATACAACCAGTTTCTCATCAGGAATCTGTTATCCAGGAAAACCCTGGCTTTTAATACATTCATATCAACCCGCTTCCAGACCAGCCATATTTTCAAAACAAAATATAAACCTGCAAATGCAACGATAACTGAACATATCACTAATATGACATCTACTATTCTGTCCATGCTAGTGCAATATAATCGTTCTATTAAATATTTTACTCATTTTAGTTTCACGAAAAGTTTATAGTGAGCCGAAACCCTATTAATGTAGGGTGAAACTATGACAAATATCAATGAGATACAGGTCACAAAAACGATAGTTAATGAATTCCTTGATGATTTTATACAGAATATTCTTGACAGTGATGTAGTCGTTGTGGGCTCAGGACCATGCGGAGTTGCAGCGGCAAAGTACGCAGCAGAGCTCGGACATAAGACCGTGATGATAGAAAGGAACATCTACGGCGGTGGAGGTATGTGGCAGGGTGGCTATCTTATGCCCAAAAATACTGTCGCTGCTCCTGCCAACAAGATACTGCAAGAGTGCGGCGTAAATCTCAAGGATGCTGGAAATGGGCTTTATGTTTGCGATTCTTTTGAGATGGTCTCAAAGATGCTTGCAAGCGCATGTGATGCAGGTGTTAAATTGCTTAACTCTACGAACGTGGAAGATATAATACTCAAGGAAGACCATGTTGAAGGCGTGGTTATCCAGTGGTATCCGGTACAACAAATGCCCAAGTTCATTACATGCATGGACCCGATAGCGATAAGGTCAAAGGTCGTAATAGATGCCACAGGACACGATTCATTCCTTGTAAAACGCCTGGTCGATCAAAGGGATATTATCGGTGTTAAAAAACCAATTCCGGGATGCGGCTCTCTCTGGGTCGATGAGGCAGAGAAACAGACCGTGGAACTTACACATGAGATATATCCCGGTCTGATCGTGGCAGGAATGTCTGCTACCTCAACATACGGCGCGCCGCGCATGGGACCTATCTTCGGCGGCATGCTCCTTGCAGGAAAGAAAGCGGCTGAGCTTGCACATGAGAAGATTATGGGAATAAAAGTGGAGAACGTGGGCAAATTGAGAGTTCCTGCTTAACCCAATTTTTTAATTTTATTCCATCCATATCTTTTTATAGTATTGGAATAACGTTCTTAGTGGAGGTCAACAATGCAAGGAATGATGGACGGTTATAGCATGGGCGCTGGCTGGTGGATACTTGGGTTGGTTTTCTGGATACTGGTAATCATCGGGCTTGTGTTGCTCATTAAATATCTCTGGGAAGGCGGCGCAGCAAAGAGGGAGCCGGAGTCTGCTCTTGAACTCCTGAAGAAAAGGTATGCAAGAGGAGAGATAAGTAAAGAAGAGTTTGAAGAGAAAAAGAAAGACCTGCTATGAAAAACCAGATAAAACGACCTCGCAGGATATTTCTTAAAACTTTGAAATAATACTTTCACACTGCGACCAAAGTATATTTAACCAAACAAAACCACGCAAGTGATTATGACACTTCAATCAAGCGCAGAGCAGTGTGCCGCGTATATTAAAAAGCATACCTCTGCTCTCGTTGTGTCACATATCGATGCTGACGGTCTTACATCGGCAGCCATCATGGGAAAAGCTCTGGGAAGAGCAGGCGTTGAGTACAAGACACGTTTTGTCAAGCAGCTTGACCAGAAATCACTTACTGAGATAGCAGATCTGAATCCCGAGCTTGTGATATTCACTGACCTCGGAAGCGGGATGCTGGAAGCGATAAGCTCATTAAAGCTCAATGCGGTCATTTCAGACCACCACCAGCCAAAGGGCACACATGAATATCACCTTAACCCGCACCTTTTCGGCATAAACGGCGCCACCGAAATAAGCGGGTCAGGCATCACATATTTTCTGGCTTCTGCGATGGGCGATAATGAAGACCTTGCCAGTCTTGCCATCGTGGGCGCTGTAGGGGATTTGCAGCATGTAAAGCACGGGCAGCTGGTCGGGACTAACAGGTCTATACTCGAAGAGGGGGTCAGGAAAGGAGTCCTGTGCTATGAGAAAGACCTGCTGCTGTTCGGCAAGCAGACGCGACCGATCTTCAAGCTGCTGCAATACTCTTCCGACCCCTATCTGCCGGGTATAACGGGCAGCGAGGATGCCAGTATAGAGTTCCTGAAACGGATCGGCATACGCCAGCATGGAGAGAAATGGAGGCGGTGGATCGACCTTGAGCCGTCCGAGAAGCAGCAGATAGTCTCAGCCCTCATACAGCTCTGCCTTAATTCAGGGGGCCACGCCTGCGATATCCAGCGCCTGGTGGGCGAGGTCTATACGCTATTACCGGAGCGCGAAGGCACAGAAGTAAGGGACGCCTCGGAATACTCCACTCTGCTCAATGCCACGGCACGCTACGACCACGCCGATATAGGGCTTGGGGTTTGTATGGGCGACCGTGGCAGGAGCTTTGAGGAGGCATGCACCCTGCTGAATGACCACCGGAAGAATCTTGTTGAAGGGCTGACCCTGGTGAAAGAGATAGGGCTTGTCAAGATGGAAAATTTACAGTATTTTGATTCGGGGAATAAGATACGTGAAACCATCGTGGGTATAGTGGCTGGTATGTGCTCATCATTCGTTAATAACAAGGAGTTTCCCATAATCGCGTTCGCTGATGCTGACGGCGGAGTGAAGGTCTCATCGCGGGGGAACTACGACCTCGTAAGGAAAGGTCTTAACCTTGGCGCGGCGATAGGCGAGGCTGCAAAGGCTGTAGGCGGTACGGGGGGCGGGCATGATATTGCGGCAGGGGCTTTTATACCGAGGGAGGCGAAGGAGGAGTTTTTGAGAGTGCTGGACAGGGTGATAGGGGGGCAGGTGAGGAGATAAGGCTTGATGGTGTTAACTTAAGGTCATTATTGAACAACCTTTCTGAGTTTTGTCAGAGAGATAAGCTATATAAAACACCGCAAAGAGCGCAAATAACGCTAAGAACGCAAAGGACTGCAATAGAAACTCTTTGCGAACTTGCGTTCTTTACGGTGAGCGCCCATGGTTGCCTGATATGCTGCCCAACATTAATATTATGTTAACAGCATCCGCATACGCAACCGAAAGATATATTACTGAGAGAATTAAAAGTCTACTATAGGGGTAATTACAGCACGATACAAAAAATTTACTCGTGCTGCAATAATTTCTTAGAAGGGGTCGATATGAAAAGAGTTAATAGAAGAGTTACTACAATAGCTAATAAATTCTTAATACTAGGATTTATAGCGTTATTGTCATTTAGTATAGGAGTGGGAGCAGCTGAGACGCTTACATCTGTAAATGTGTCAACAGCACCAGTCATTGATGGCATACCGGAATCAATATGGGACCAGGCAAATCCGATATCAATTAATGTATCTGGCGGATTTAACAATTCATCTACGACAGTCATATTGAAGAGTATTTATACAAATGATTCCGTATATTTCCTGGCGCAGTGGGCAGATCCAACACAGAGTCTCAGGCGTGAGCCCTGGGTTAAACAGCCAAACGGCTCATGGATACAACTTAAGGATCCGAACGATACGGGCGGGGATAATAACCAATACTATGAAGATAAGTTTGCCCAGATATGGAACATAAACACATCTGCATTCGAGGCTTCAGGTTGTTTTGCCCTGTGCCATGCAGGAGAAGCGGGAAAACCATACGGTAACAAATATACTCCAAATACCAGTGAAACTGCAGATCTCTGGCACATGAAAATCGTGCGGACAAACCCGACCGGGTATATAGATGACCAATACGTGGACTCAACGAGATATAACGTGACAAGCGCTCCTGAAGCTGGAAGGAAAAGCGATCCGGGACTTGTGCCTTACTACACCAATGGTCTAAATGCATCAACGAAAACGCCTAATTTCACCTCGGCAGATCAGCCAGCCCAGATAAATAAAACATACTGGATACTTGACGACCTGAAACAGCCCTTCAATGATACCTACGCAGCCAACGATGAGATTGCAGCTATTATCGCAAGACCGCCTACAGACGATAGGGCAGATATCCGGGGCAAGGCAGTTTATACGGACGGCAACTGGACGATGGAATACGGCAGAAAACTCACTACAGGCAGCCAGTATGATGTCCAGTTCTCAGACCTGCAAAAGGAATATACCTTCGGTACAGCTATCTTCGATAATGCGCAGGTAAGACACAGCTATGCGAGCGGAGTAAGCAAGCTTGTTTTCACCGAAGCTACAACACCGGCAGCGACAACCGTTGCGCCGACACCGACAGAGGCGCCTGGCGTAACTGTAACTGTATCACAACCATATCCATAAAAACTGCAACTGCAAAGTATCAGCATATCAACTGCAACCATATTGCCGATAAGAACAATTAGTTTAAAGGGCGAATGTAAGTTCGTCCTTTTTTATTTTATATCAAGCTATCTGAGTATGAATATATTTACTTAATTGAGTTCACAGGCACAAGCTGCCCTGCTTTTCTATATCATATCAACGCCAGAATCAGCAATGTCGTTATTGATTCGTGTTAGTTTCCAGCTACCTGTTAGGGAAGATGAGGCTCTCACCGCGAAAAACATAAAGTTGGCAAAGATTATCTCTCTACACTTTGCGGTGTTTTGTAACAGGTTCAGCTAATCCTCCGAGGTTAGCGGACGTTAGGATTAGTTAAACTTATATAATAGTTACCTAACAGTAGGTATCCGTGTACCTTCAGAGGTGGCAAAATTGGATACGAAAATATCTATAAAATATTTTAAATATATTTTTCTCGCAGCGATTCTTCTTTCAGCATCAGCAAGTGCCGTGTACGCGGCAGAGGCACCGCAGATAGATAAAGCCGATACTGCCT
This sequence comes from Candidatus Methanoperedens nitratireducens, assembly GCF_900196725.1. Taxonomy (GTDB): domain Archaea; phylum Halobacteriota; class Methanosarcinia; order Methanosarcinales; family Methanoperedenaceae; genus Methanoperedens; species Methanoperedens nitroreducens_A. The sequence goes on from NZ_FZMP01000174.1 coordinate 4,982, forward strand.
GGGTTCTTGCAAGTACCGCGCTCGTCATGATCATGATCCCCGGCCTGGGCATGTTCTACGGCGGCATGGTGCGGAAGAAAAATGCTCTCTCGACCATGATACTGAGCTTTGCTATCCTGGCGCTGATAAGCGTTCAGTGGGTGCTTTTTGGCTACAGCCTTGCCTTCGGGCATGATATAGGAGGCGTGATTGGAGATCTCCGCTGGGTTGGGCTCAGCGGCGTAGGTCAGCAGCCGGATGCTGACTACGCAGCCACCATCCCGGCGTTAGCGTTCATGATATTCCAGGCGATGTTTGCCATAATCGCGGTCGCGCTCATCACGGGTGCTTTCGTTGAGCGCATAAAGTTCAGCGCTGTCCTCATATTCTCTCTGCTCTGGGCAACTCTTGTATACGACCCCATAGCTCACTGGGTATGGGGCACAGGTGGATGGCTTCGCAACATGGGTGTACTTGATTTCGCGGGCGGCGCAGTCGTGCACATAAGTGCCGGAGTATCGGCACTTGCAGTCGCTCTGGTAATAGGCGCCCGCAAGGGGTTCGGGAAACATCCCATGGAGCCGCATAACATACCTATAACTGTCCTGGGCGCAGCACTCCTCTGGTTCGGCTGGTTCGGATTCAATGCGGGGAGCGCCATCACAAGCGGCGGGCTTGCTGCAAACGCATTCGTAGTAACGAATACTGCCGGGGGCACGGCTGCACTTGTATGGATACTGCTGAGCTGGTATTACAAAAAACCGAGCGCCCTGGGCATAGCCACTGGAGCAGTGGTCGGTCTGGCAGCAGTTACGCCAGCCTCCGGCTTCGTCACACCTATGGCAGCGGTAGTGATAGGTGCTGTAGCCGCGGTAATCTGCTATTATGCAATGCTCTTCCGCATGAAGCGCAACGTAGATGAGTCACTCGATGTCTGGGCATGCCACGGTATAGGCGGGACATGGGGGATCATTGCAGCAGGCATATTCGCAACCGTTTTAGTAAACCCGGCAGGCTCAGGACTGGTAGATGGTAATGCAGGGCAGGTCGTAACACAGTTGATAGCAGTCGTAGCTACTTCGGTATATGCTTTCGTGGTGACTTTTGTTCTTGCCAAGATCATTGATGCAACAATGGGACTGCGTGTCAGGGATGATGAGGAAGCAGTAGGACTCGACCTTTCACAGCATGCAGAGAGGGCTTATTCATAATGCCGGGATGTTTTCCTGGCATTTAACAACTGGCTGCCGGTAAAACGGAGACTATCCGCTAATTCAATGTATATTTCATAACTTAAAGAATTTCCCAACGAAAGCAATAAAATAATACTTTAAGATGTAGCATTTACATTAAGCTATTAGTTAACCATGAAAAACATAGACAGAATTAGCACCTCAATCCTCTCCCGCATCAAACCCGGCGATGCAGAAAAGCAAAAGCTCCGGGCTCTCGCGCAGAGTATGATCTCCCGGATCAACGCTATCGGCAAAGCTGAGGGACTGAACATCAAAGGGGTACTTGTGGGCTCATCCGCGCGCGGCACATGGCTTGCGGGAGAACACGACCTTGATATTTTCATCATGTTCCCGGCAGATGCAACGCGGGAGTATCTGGAAGAAAAAGGGCTGTACGTTGCGCGCAAAATTGCCGAAGGGGCGCAGAGCTATGATGAGAGGTATGCCGAGCATCCCTACATCAACGCCATCTTCGATGGTTTTGAGGTTGACCTTGTCCCCGCCTTTGGCGTACAGAGCGCGGCTGAGATAAAATCCGCTGTGGATAGGACACCTTTCCATAACAGCTATGTCCTGTCCAGGATCAAGGGACTTGAGGATGAAGTTCTGCTGCTCAAACAGTTCATGAGAGGCATCGGGGTTTACGGCTCGGAATTGAAAACTCTCGGTTTTTCAGGGTATCTTGTAGAACTGCTGGTAATTAATTACGGCTCGTTCGTGGAAGTCCTTAAAGCCGCATGCCAGTGGAAAACGGGTATGACCATTGACCTGGAAAAGCACGGCAGCGTCGTTCATAAAGACCCCCTAATCGCCGTTGACCCCACAGACCCTGCGCGCAATGTAGCGGCTGTGCTGTCCATTGATAACCTGAGCATTTTCATTGACAAAGCCTGCGAATTCCTGGAAGCTCCTTCTGAAAAGTTCTTCAGCGTGGCGGTTTATGAAACTCTTGATGATGAGGGTTTTAAGAGCACAATGGGCGCGAGGGGGACATCGCTGATAGCCGTGGAGTTTGAAGCCCCGGACGTAGTCGAGGATGTATTGTATCCGCAGCTTCATAAAATGGAAGAATCAATACACGAGGCGCTGGAAAGAAATGATTTTCGCGTATATAACAGCGGCGTATGGGCGGATGAAAAAGCCGTAGTATTGTTCGAACTTGAATCTTCAAAGCTTCCACAGGTCAAAAAACACGCAGGTCCGCAGGTATGGCTGGGCGAGCATGCCCGCGCATTCAAATCCAAATACAAGGACTCGGATACCTTTTCCAAAGTGTATATCAAGAACGGGAAGTATATGGTCGAGATTCCAAGGAAATATAACGAGGCAAAGAAGCTCCTGGGGTCAGATGTCCCAAAATGCAGCCTTGGGAAACATGTAGCTTTAAGTATTAAAAAAGGGTATCATATCCTGGAAAACGACGAAATATTAAATATCAGAGATGATGAGTTCAGAAGAGCTCTCAGGAGATTTTTCGAAAAATAGAACAATGCAGAGAAAAGAAATGATCATGAAATATATACCTTTAATCCTTATCTTTTTATTTTTTGCAGTCCTCGGATGCATCAGCTCATCTCCATATAAAGATGTCGCGCCTTCAGAACTGACATCGAACCCCGCGTCTTTTGAGGGTAAAGGGGTCTGCATCAGCGGGAATTTTGAGAATAACAGCATCTCCGGCATCCTGATCGGAGGGGAAAATTTTACAGCTAACTATACAAACGGGACTCTTGCGAACGTATGCGGTACATACAGAGCCGGCAGGATAGAGGCGGATTTTGTAAATTCGACGCTGTCTATATCCACCGATGGGGATGTTTACCATTCGAATGAAACATTGAAAGCGCATGTGGATTTTAACTCCCCGAACAGCGGCAAAGGGCAAGTCCAGGTGTCGGGAGTAAGGAACGCATTCAATAGGGCATTAATAAACGAAACAAGGAACGCCAATATCGAAAAAGGCTATAACGGATTTGATTTTGAGTTCACGACCCCGTCGTGTGAGGAATGCTCTGCGCTTTCACCGGGCGTATATGCAGTCAACGCAACGGTGGATATCGGTGGCAGGACTTTTGAAGCCTACAAAAGAATAACGCTTGAAAGGATTGCCTCAAACGCTTCTGATATACAGGGCGGACAGGGCGGCAATTTACAGGTTAATAATACAAAAAATGATTCGAATACTTACAATCCGCAGCCGGGTAATAACGCATCCGCAGGCTCGGTGACCGTCGAGTACTTTTATATCCCCGGCTGCCAGAAATGTGAAAAAGCCACGCCTGTTATTGAGAATTTAATGAGTTCCTACGGCGGCAGGGTGAACTTTATAAAATACAATGCCAACGAAGAGGGGCGTGAGCTGGCTTTAAAGTACCAGATTCCAGGGACGCCTGCCGTGGTCATCAACAAAGGGAAGCTGATCTCATATAACGATTATAACGGAGATACCGCAAAACTCGAAAAGCTTTTAAAAGACTCTATTAATAATGTCCCTGCATCGTCATCATCTACCGGAATGGTGGAGAAAAAAATCACCCTTCAGTTCCTTCAGTCCTTGCAGTGGGCTTCCTTGCAGGATTTAATCCCTGCCTTCTTGCGATTCTGGCATTCATCGCATCAGTTACGCTTGCGACTACAGGCAGAAGACGCAATGTGCTTCTTATCGTGCTGATGTTCAGCCTTGGTATTTTCGTAACATACCTGATAGTCGGGATCGGGCTTCTTCGAATCATTGAGCAGTCATCATCGCTGCAGGCGACTATCAGGAATATCCTTGTAGTTCTGATAAGCCTTCTGGGAATATGGCATGTATACGACGCCTGGCATCTGCGGAAGAATACTGAATCATCCTTTTATACCCCGAAAGCTTTCATCCGCCTCACAGAGAGCGTGACAAAGAATGTAAGCCTTCCGGCGGCGTTCTTTATCGGGGCTCTTTTCTCTCTCATAAAAGCCCCTTGCGTAGGCGCGGTTTATTTCGTCATCCTTGACATGGTAAGACAGGGCCAGGGCGCGGGAATAATGTATCTTGCAGCCTACAACCTTGGCGTTGTGCTTCCTGTGCTTATACTGGGCGCAGCTATTGCTTTCGGACTTAACCCTGAAAAGGTGGAGAATTTCAGGAAAGAAAGAAGATCAGCGCTTCGCCTGATTACAGGGGTGACGCTGCTCGTTATTGCTGTTCTCATGTACGCAGGAATAATTTAACTCAGGAGTGAACTTATAATCGTATCCAGGTTCTTCGCCATCGCATCCATATCTTCATTTGTCATGGAAGGGTTGACTTTCAGGTTTCCGTTAATGATTATTGTAGGCGTCTCATCCACCTGGAAGGATTCGGCAAGATTGATATTTGCTCCGGCCTCATCTTTCGCATCGCCGTTATTCAACGCTTTAACGAAATCATCGCCAAGTCCCACGCTTTTTCCAATATCCCCAAGTACTATTACACTTGTCAGGTCTTTTTTATCAACGAACAATGCCTTGAAAAGAGCATCTTTCATTTCCTCGCCTTTACCCATTCTCTGCGCGAGGATATATGTCTCTATACTTTTTTCGAACCCTTTGTCCTGTGGGACTGTTCTCCATAGCATCGGCTTGTAGGTAATCTCCAGCTTGTCACCATACTTTTGTTTTAAAGCTTGTATCTGCGGGTTGAGCGAATAACAATGACCACAATTGAATTTCATGAATTCGGTTATTTTAACTTTTCCGGGTTCATAAGTGCTCGGCTTGTTGAGCTGGGCGAACTTGCCGGAAGCTGGAAGTTTTTCCTGTGGTCTATCTGGAGAACTGGCAAAGAAATACACACCCAGCACCGCTATAATCAGTACTGCCAGCCCTGCATATATTAAAGTCCGGTTCGATTTTTTCACCGGCTGGACACGCTTCTTTTTTGCCATCAACTGGCATATTGGGTTTGCCAGTTATAATCGTTTCGATTTTTGCGGCGAATAAAAAAAGAACGGCTGCACCGGTGCGACGGTACCTGCCGTGAAATTTGACGAAGTTCTTGAAATGACCTCAGGTATCCGAACTTGAAAGCGACTTCAGGTATTCGACTAAATCCGTCTTCTCCATATCAGTTAGACCAAGCCCAAAGTGGTTGTTGTAGTGATTTACCACGTCCATCAGAGTGGCAAAGCGCCCATCGTGGTAGAAACGACCTTTGTTCTCAGACTTCATGAACAGACCGTTCTCGCGCACGAATACGCCCGCGAGGTTCATGGTCTTATAGACTCCATCTGGCGACCTGTCTGCCTGGAAGCTATCGATGCCTATCTCCTCAGGCGTGTGCAGGTTCCAGCCAGGCTCGGTCCATAGCGGCTCTACATGACAGTTGTTGCACTGTGCCTTTCCGCTGAAGAGTTCATCTCCGCGTTCAGCCGCATCCTCATTAAAGTCTACACCAGGTTGCGGTTTTGGTGATGGAATGGCAAGCTGGTAGAAATGAAGCGCCGGAAGTTTCGAGGTGATCAGATCCTCATCAGGATCAGTTTGTATATGTCCGAATTTATTAGCAGCAGCTATAGGGAACTTTGAGGCATCATCCAGCCGGGGATCAAAGAAAGTTCCTTTTCCATGCATTTCAAGATTGGCTACAAAGGCGTTCCAGTAGGGTACAGAACCCCATGCGCCGGTCCATGTATGCTGGTTGAAACCTGCAAGACCGAAAGCGTTTGGGAGCAATGTAGCACCCGACACATTCGTCCCGGTTACAACGCCATCTGTTACCTGTTGAGGATTAAATGCTTTGCCATCTAAGAATAGTTCGGCATCGAACTTCCCCGGTCCCCAACTGTTAAGTACCGTTCGCACAGTGGGTTCGGGAACGCCCAGAAGATTGGCTACCGGAGTCAGGTCAGGGGAAAGGTTTACAATTGCCCCTACGTTCAGATCGTGGTTTGCCCAGCCATCCAGCCTGTGACCGATACCGGGAGCCAGTGAGTCATCAACTGTGGAATGACATAAAGCGCACGTAATACCCACCGATTTAAGGGAACCGTCATCATTAAAGGAGCCATTAACACCTACTACCGCGTTAAGCTTAAGAAGCGCAAGCGTAGTAGCCGGGTCATCCAGATTGACTTTACCCTGTTTAAGTTCTCCGATAAGGTTCTCTGGAAGCGCATCTACATCAACTTTTAATCCCACAGCAAGTGCGGTATTCGGGCTGACGCCTGGTCCCACGCCTCCAAACGTTTCACCTTCGACTCCCTGATGAAGCTTGAGCGTGCTGCCCCAGAAAGCTTCATCGCCAAAGGTATCGAAACGGAAAATCTGCCTCCCTTGCTTCAAAAGCTCCTGAGAATTGTCGTTGATTATTCTATCGAATTCGCCGCCCGGTGTAGTTACAGGTTCGGGCCGGCTTACTTTTTCTTTAGTTTGATTTGTTACTTCTTTAATCTGACCTACAGATTCGTTTATACAATCTTTAATCTGGTCTGCGGGCTTCTTTGTGCAATCTTCAATCTTGCCTGCATCAACCAGGGCTGTACCTGTTGCTACTGGCTGGGCAGAAAAGACAGATAATGCAGAACCTGCTGCTACCATCATTCCACCTATTACCAGTACTACTAAAATAATATTTAGTTTTCTCATATTATTTCCCCACTGTCGTTGAATAAAGTTCTATCTAGCACAAAAGTTATAGTACAGGTAAAAATCCATACCATCCCGCCACTGAGAATCCACAGATATTAACCCCACTAGACTTTTGTCTCACCTGTTACGTATATATCAATTAATTTCAAGATCGAATTCAGAGTCTCATTATGGAATTATGAACCCAATGGTATTCTCCGGCGGGCTTATACGTTTACCAACCATGCTTATCGATGTGTTTACGTGTTCTTCCCCCCGGTTAAGAGGCTTAGTTATATTGTCTTCGATTTGACCTATTTTAGGAGTATCTTCTGCGATTTTCTTGACAGGAAGAATTGAAAATGCTGGCCCTGTCACTGCCATAATACTCACTAAAACTAACACAATTAAAGCAGTGCTTGAGTTCCTCATACTGTTTTACCACTCTCCTTAATGTTTACAATCACCTATGAGGCACTGGAATCCTTAGTTATAGATCATAATGTCTGTAACCCCATAAAGACCACATATCGGCATTATAATCAGATTCTTATGCCTTACGTTACATTATGCTTACATAGCTTTAAGCTTTACCCATCATTAATTATTTTGGGTGCAAAGAACGTAATCACCCTATAATCTCCGCTCCCTTTCCTATTGTTGTAATGAATGCCTCGCTTTTGACCCGGCTTTCTGTAAAAGCAGTCACCATTGCATGAGCTATTTTTTTTCTCTTGTCCATTTCGCATACTGCAAGCATGGTCGGTCCTGAACCGCTTATCGTTATCCCCGCTGCACCTGCTTCAAGCGCGCTTTCTTTGACCCGGTCATATCCGGTAATTAGCCATGAGCGTTTTTCCTCGATCACCCTGTTCTCCATACTTTCCCCTATGAGCTTTATATCTCCTTTCATCATGCCGACAACCATGGAAGCAGCGCTTCCGATGTTGAAAGAGAGATCTCCAAGAGACAGTCCTTTTGGCAGTATTGCCCGCGCCGCCCGTGTACTCACGATTATATTCGGATGAACTGCAACGATTCCGATGTTCTCGGGCTTGATAGAGATCACTTTATTTTTACGCACTATCACAAAACCCCCAAGGATGGCAGGAGCTACATTATCCGCGTGCGCAACCCCGGATGCTATCTTCTCTCCTTCTGCTGCGATCCGGACAAGCTCTTCGCCGGGAAGCCCGAGAGAGAACATCTCGTTCAGCGCGAACGCCACGCCTGCCGCAGGTGCTGCGCTGCTTCCGAGACCGCTTGAAAGAGGAATGCCTCTATGTATTATGATTTTGACGGGTCTGTTGAGAATGGAGGCTACAACTCCAGCCGTGTTCCTTTGAGGATCCGTGGGAATGAATTCCGAACCTCTTCCGATAACTTTTATCTCAAGCTTATCACTTTTTTCAACTTCTATTATGTCGGCAGGGGCTTCCAAAGCAATGCCGAATACATCAAAACCCGCGCCGAGGTTCGCAGAAGTCGCCGGGACCCTGACCTTAAGGATGTCAATTCCCATTATCTCTTATACCCGATGGTCCGCAGGAATGCTCTCCTGTCCTGTACATCCTTTGCGCCCTCGATACCCTTCGGGCTTTCTCCATCTACTACGCCGAGTATTCCCCTGCCCTGCCCGGTCTGCGCGATGATAACCTCAACAGGATTGGCAGTAGCGCAGTAGATACTGCAAACTTCCTGAAGGTTCTTTATCGCGTTCAGCACATTTATCGGATAGGCGTTCCTCATGAATATAATGAAGCTGTGCCCGCATCCGAGAGCCAGCGCATTATCTTGCGCAGCTTTTTCCAGTTCTTCATCATTGCCCTCGCTCCTGACAAGGCACTTCCCGGAAGCTTCGCAGAAGCCAGCCCGAATTTTATTCCCGGAACCGAGCTTATAAGAGCTTCGTACAGGTCCTCCGCGCTTTTGATGAAATGCGTCTGACCGAGTATCAGGTTCGTTTCCGGCGGCGAATCGATTTTTACAGGGATTAATTCCATACGTACCTCCCCTTTTAAGATAGATTTTTTGGTATTTATATACAACTACTGTGTATCATGTAATTGACGTTACTTAATTTCCTTGTCATTTGAGTCGGCAAGCTTTTTCCAGAATCTTATAAACTTATCGCAGCAGTCTTCTTTCTTAATGTCGACCGAAAGCTCACCGTCTTTAAAACTCACCGTAGCTTCACGGACAATACAGCGATAGTACTTCTCCTCGTTACCCGCGTAACTTATAACCGTCTTGACATGCTGAATCAACCCGGATTTCTCAAGAAGTTTAAGTCTCCTGTACACCGTTGATAGAGGTGTGTTAAGCTCACTGCTCAATTCGAGGGCTGAGTGCTCCTTTTTTGTGGTCAGATTTAGTATCTCTCTTATGCACTTATCTGCCAGATATTCAATAATCGCATCTGCGTTTTTCGTCGTTTTTGTGTCCATTCTGATGCACTAACTAGCTTTTTTTCAAAGCGATTAGAAATGCAGTAAATCCAAATAAGTCAAATATCTCGTCAAACCTCCACATCTCTTACATTGTTATAAAAAAAAATGTCAATCACAACAGAACTCATGATAAAATGATTGACACCAAGAATAATGTCTCTCAACATGTTTTTCACCGAAAGTAGAAGCTTATTAGCAATATTCATTATAGCTGGATATAAACCTTCCGATTAAACACTCACAAATATTTTATGCCGGGTACAAGAAAAGCTGTAACACTATAATCATAACGCTCATCGTCAATGTTTGGAGATGGCTATTGTGGTATATATATTGCTTCGTATATACATGACGGTGGAGTTAGTGATGAATTCTTAAAAAGCAATAGAAGAGAATTCAAAATTGTTAGTGCTCACATTAAAAGGAGTGAAAAAAGAAGTGTGCGTACCTGGAAATAACATTAGCAGTAGCTATCTATAAAAAAAAATTAGCAGAGAAAATGGACAGGAGTGGAAACTATGAAAATGAACAGACGAAATTTTGTTAAATACGGCATCGGAGTAGGGGCAGCTTTGGTCATTGGAAGCCGGATTCCCGGATTTCAGATAAATGAAGCCCTTGCCGCGGTACAGACGTTGAACATCACCATTACAGACGCGCTTAAGAATATGGTGACCCATAACACCATAAACCCCGCCCAATGTTATTTCTGGATTTACAAAATGAGCGCGGATGGTACAGATATCCCTGCTGAAGTTCCCGGGCCCAATATCTTTACCACCCAGGGAGATACTGTCTCGATCAGCATAAAGAATGATCTGGATGAGCCTCACGCGTTTTCCATCCCCGGTATATTTGACAGCGGTCCGATCGCTCCGGGTAAAACACTGGTGACGTCGTTTACAGCCCTGAAATCGGGCGCTTTCCTGTACTATGATAACCTGAACGCGCCTGTTAACCGTGTGATGGGCCTCCACGGCGCCTTCATCGTCATGCCCAGAGAGCCGGTTTTGGGGCATAAATTTACCCCCTACGACAATCCAACGCCAGGGGTACAGCAACTGTTTGACGACTTCGGCAGCAGCGCCCACTATCCCGGCCTCGCCTGGCAAGAGGGTGATCTGGATCCGGACAGCTTTGCTCCGCCATTTCGGCAATACATATGGCTCCTGCACCAGGCAAGCCCGAATCTGTTTGCCGAAGTGGGGAATTATACGCCTGGTGAGAATTACCCTGCAGCCCAGTTTATGCAAAAGTTCTTAAGGGATCCGTTCGATGCGGTTAAGCCGACTACCAATGCCATACCCCAGTACTTCACCATCAACGGCCAGTCAGGGCATTTCTCGCATAATAAGCCCTTCATCTGCCCGAACCTCCGCGCGGGTGAACCCTGCGTTATCCACGTTTTGAATGCCGGGCTGTGGACCCATTCCATGCACCTCCACGCCAACCACTTCTACGTGACCAGCAAAAACGGCGTGGTCTCGAACAATCCCATATGGATAGACGTCTACAACATAGAACCTATGGACATGGTTGATTACACAGTGCCCTACATGAGACCGCCGGATGTTGGCAACGTCAGGGGGATCGGGATGCCGGATACACCGCTTACCAGTCTCAAAGGCAAGCCGGTCTGGCCGCCATGGGAGGAGATTGGCATGTTTATGCCGAAACTAGGGACCCTGGCTGACCCGCTGAATCCGGACTCGGTTGAGATTTCGGTGCAGCTTTCGCCCCTTTGCTATCCCATGCACGACCATTCCGAGCCGAGCCAGACCTCTCAGGGCGGCAACTATAACCTCGGCATGATCTCAGGGATGAATTTCACAGGAGACCGGAACGTGCTGGACGCGCTGGGGGGACCCACGACCTTCCCGAACGCCCCGAATGTTTTTGGTCCGGAAAAAACAGGGCCTGCTGCAGGACCGGAGTAGGAGGGATATAATATGTCAATTACAACACCAGCCTATACAATCCTCCGTAAGTCAGTTGACGGGGATGAAGGGGAATGGGTCAAGATGTTCGACCCGCCCAAAGAAAGCCCTGCCACGCCCGAACGCCTGGCGCCGACCAATCCCGTGCCTGAAGTTATGGCGGCTGCCGGTTTTCAGAAAAAGCCCGGTAAACTCCATACGGTCAAGCGAGAGCTGCTAAAAAACTTTAACATCGATACATGGGATAAAAAGAAAAAATTGAAGGTTTTTTCCATCGCGGATGGTGAAAATCCTGCTGCCTCAGGCGGAACATGGCCGGGGGCAACGATTCGCGTACCCCGCGGGGCAGTCTTCCATTGCAAAACCAGTGGACAGTCGCCTCCACCGCACACCATTCACTGGCACGGTCTTGAGCCTTCGCCCATCAACGATGGTGTGGGGCACTGCTCAATGGAGATAGGCGACTATACCTATCAGCTCCAGCCAAACTTCATAGGCACCTATTTCGACCACTGCCACCGCAACACAGTCCAGCACTTTGAATTCGGGCTATACGAGCTGTTCCTGATAGATCCGCCGGATGCTTTCTTTGCTTCCATTGCGGCAACAAACCCTGATGGCACCGTCCGTCTTAAGAACACTATCCCGATAGGAGCCTGTAGAGATGGAAAGAGAAGAACTGCTGCGAACGTCGCTGAAGTCCTGCTTCCGGATGAGAGTGTTGCGGATTATTCTGCAATGTTTCCCGGGTTCAACTCCAAGCCGATTGATTCTCCGGACCCCTTAGGTCAGTATCCTGCCAATCCACATGCCATGACAGTTCCTTACAACGTGGAAGCCCTATGGGTCTTAGATGACCGCGACTCTGTCTGGAGCGAACTGGCTTCTAACGCAAAAGCCACATACCCGCGTCACGGCACCGATCCAGGACACAACGACCATTTCCATAACAATGCTGATGAACTTGCCGATCCCGACGATTTCTTTGCTTTCAACGACTTTAACGCAGATTACTGGTTTGTCACGGGCGTTCCGGTACCGGCATATAAGGGAGGCACAGCTCCCATCCCATCAGATCTGGTCATCCCGCCGGCGTTGAACAGCGGCGTCTCCGGGTCGCAGGTCTCGATCACTGCTAATCTGGGCGAGACGATCCTTGTCCGGTGCCTTGATGCTGCTTACAACTGCACCACCATCAGGTTCCCGCTGGATGTAGTGATCATCGCCTGGGACGGACGCGCTTTGGGAGTGCCGCCTTTCGGGAAGTACAATAAGGCATATCTCGTTCCTGCCGGTGACCCCATTCATATCAGTGTAGCCCGGCGCTTTGATGCGCTGATCAATGCCCCAATGACTCCCATTGACTCCTTCGCCACGGTGGACTTCATCGATACCCGCGGTCAAGTCCCGGGCGAAACCGAGAGCGTCCTTGTGACCGCCCGGATCCCCATTCATATAGGGGATTTCGGCTGGATATCTGGGACGGTAACAACCAGGGGCAAGGACAGTGCCCCGCTTGCAGGAGTCAAAATGACCCTGACCGGCCCTGCAGACAGGACAGTGTGGACGGATGCCTGGGGTAACTACATCATTCCAAGACTGGCAGATGGCATCTATACGGTTACACCTTCTCTTGACGGTTATGAATTTGCACCGCCAAGCAAAAATGTAGCCTATCTCAACAAAAATGTGAGTGGAGTAAATTTCGTAGGGAATAAAATATGAACAAATCCGTAGGGGAAAGCCTTGGCCTTCCCTGATTTTTTTGTATGATATGAATTGAATGGGGTCAATACGAGAGCTTCAAATCACCCTTGATAGACCACTTCTTCACTTTGTATTCGATCCCATTTTAAGTTATCTGAATAGAAATTTAAATGGAGTGCATGAAAAACATGGGAATAAATATATCACGGAAAGGTTCTGAATCAATAGTAGAAAAAAATACAGCCCGTAAATCATCCGCGAAGTTAAGAGAATTTACAAGTTTTTTCTTGCTTTTTATCGTCGCAGGAATGATTTTTGGAAGCACGATAACGATAAGTTCGGCAGTATCGCCGGTCGATGTGTGTGTCGCCGGCGGTGCAGAGAGAACGATACACTACGATGTAGCAGCCATCGACGTCAACTTACCAGTCAACGGCTGGGGAGATTTCAACCCCCAGGCTATGATGTATGCCCTCGATGACGCGCTCATAATTCCAAATGTATTCACGCTGCCCAATGTGACGCAAATAGAGGACCCGAATTTCAAGCTCTACGACACGACTGACATGAGCGTGCCAGACAAGATGCAGCCACTTGTGCTAAGAGCAAACAAGGGCGACTGCGTTGAAGTAAAACTGACAAACAGGCTCGATACGATCAATGATACAATCCAGGCCCCGTTTACTTCGGCAAGCGGAGCTGCGAGTCCCATAAATGCTCTTAATGATCAGAGAAAGGTGGGCATGCAGATCAGTGGTCTGGCAGTTGATCCTGCAACATCGGATGGCGCAAACATAGGCTTTAACCCGGATACAACGGTTGCACCCGGAGCTTCTGTAACCTACAGATGGTTTGCCAACAGGACTGGAAGCTTCATGTTCCGTGACTTCTCAAACGCGCAGTTCCCGCAGGATACGATTAACAAAGGACTCTACGGGATGGTCGTGGTCGAAGAAGAGGGCTCGGTGTGGTTTGACTCAATATCCGGCAGAAACTTCCTGAAGATGAAGCCCGGTAAGCAGAACAGTATTGACATCAATGACCTTGAGCAGCAGGGAACGGATGAGATTGGTTTGCCCAGGTACCTTGGCGTAGGTGCAAGCATATTCGCGGTCGTCCACCAGCTTCCAGGAAGACCGCTTCCAAAGGGAGCGATGCTGTATGAGAACGTGAGCGGGAACGACTATAGGAGCTATGTGATGATTATGCAGGACGAGATGGAAGGCATAGTCGGACCTGTTGAATGGAACAATGACGGCAGTATAAAGAAATTCGGTACGCCCTTTTTCCCTGCCACGGGACTGGCTGATTCGACCCTGCTTTTGAACTACAAGTCAGAGCCTCTCAGAAACAGGATGGCTGCATGGTTGAGGCACAGGGGTATTATACCAACGCCAAACTCAGCGCCTGTTACAGGCACGCCTCAGACGGTTATTCTGCCCGATGGCAAGACGATCCTGCCCGGCGATGACTTCTGCAATGGTGGAGACTTCACGGTGGAAAATATGAACTACAAGTTCTTCCCATGCGAGGGAGAGGAATCCCACCTGCAATCATGGCCGTTCGGAGACCCGGCACCGGCACTTCCCAGAGCATACTGGGGAGACCCGGTAGTATTTTACGCAGCCACTGCATCAACACATGAAACACATACATACCACCAGCATACCCACAGGTGGTTCCATGACCCTGACCAGGCGAATATCAGCCTTCTGCCGCTGCCTGAAAACCCGACCCAGAAGAGTAGCAGGCTTGATGTGCAGGGAATAGGGCCCGGCGAGGTATTCAAGATAGTGCTGGAGCAGGGAGCAGGCTCGCAGCTAGGGACAGCAGGCGACTCGATCATGCACTGCCATCTCTACCCGCACTTCGCAGGTGGCTTATGGAGCGCTTTCAGGGTGTTTGACAAGCTGAGAGTAAACTTCACTGACCCAACGAACATCAATTCTAACATGCAGGATAGCACACCACTGTTATATCCGGATGGAACCCAGGAAGCGGTTCTTGTACCTCTGCCAGCCAAGGAGGCGCTTGTTGGCGGTATTACCGGTCCACGAATAGCGCCGGCAGCTCCAAGGGGCATGCCTAACCGCACAGCCGGATTACCGACCGCTGCTCAGCCGGGCTATCCCAACTTCGTGGCGGGCAAGTTCGGGCAGAAGGCTCTTCAGCCGCCAATGTTCGTAATAAATCTGACCGATGGTACTCCTGCAGGAGACAGGGCAGTGCCCACACAGCTTGAGACAGACGCTTCATACGATGGCATCAGACCGGGTGTCACTCTTGTTGACCCGTGCAAAGGTCCGAATGGCGAGTTTGTGCGCCCCGGTAACCCCACTCTAAAGCCTGACAGGATATATGAGCCGTTCGCAATCCAGGTGCCCTTGCTCCTGAACGCCAAAGGCGGGTTCTTCAATCCTGAACAAAGAGCATACGTCGAGAAAGAGCAAGTAGCCGAGGTGAGAAAAGACCCGAGCAAACTCAAGCCGTACTCCTTCAGGGCAAACATAGGAGACTGTGTTGAGGTGCACGGCACAAATGCGCTTCAGCCGGACCCCCAGACGCCTACCCTGGGAGTGAACGACGGCATATTCCACGGCAGCACCATCACGACCGAGGTCTCAAACCATGTTCACATAATAAGGTTTGACCAGCTCGGCTCAGACGGCACCTCTGTCAACTGGAACTATGACATAAGCCAGAGGGCAGGCGAAACAGGAGCCTACAGATGGTTCGTGGACATCAATGGGAGAACGATGTTCAGCCATGACCACCAGTTCCCGACCAGCCACCAGCAGGGCGGTCTGTGGTCTGCCTTCATCAATGAGCCCATGAATTCCACCTACTTCAAGCCCGATGGAACGAATCTAGGGCCTACCATGAGTGCATCGACCTACAGCCTCACAAACAAGACGTATCTGATTAACCAGACTAAGGGTGTAGGGACATCGGCAAACATCCAGGTAGCACCCCTGACCACAACTAACAAGAAAGGGGGAATAAGCGGCGGCGGCTTCCAGGGTTTCAGGGAGTTCGTGGTGCATTACGGCGACTTCACGCCAGCATTCGTGGCTGACCCTGCGACACTTAAGGCAGCATTTGCAGAATTGGGTCAGGGCACAGGTAAGCTTAATGAGAATCCATTCAGGCAGGATCTAGCCGTTTTCAACCCTGCTTTGAGGACAATGCCCTACAACCCGCCCTTCTTCCCGGATGACTTCGGGGCAGACCAGGGCATTACGACGCTTAACTACAGGGTTGAGCCATTCCAGGCAAGGATGGACCTGACAAGCCCGAACGCGACTCAGAGAGAGCCGGCCTATGTCTTCAGCTCAAGAGTATGGGGCGACCCGGAGACAGAGGTGTTCAGGGCGTACTTCGGAGACCCGGTAGTGGTACGCCTGATGGACGGAGCGCATGAGGAGCACCATGTCTTTGAGCTGCACGGTCATCGCTGGCTGCATCAGCCTTCTGATCCTGACAGCTTCCTTACAGACAACCAGGCATCCAATATCGGTGAGTGGTTCAACTACGAACTGCAAGGAAATAAGGACAGGATAGTCCCCGGGCAGTTTGACAAGGAAACAAGTTTCATCATTGCCGGTCTGCCAGGTGACTACCTCTTTGGCTCATCTCCAACGTCTGACCTCTGGAACGGCGACTGGGGAATCTTCAGGGTAGAGAACGGCTTCACGCCAACGCTGAAGGTGCTGCCGGGCCAGCCGCAGCCTCTGCCCATTCCTGAATTGAAACTGCTGGGTCACAACACAGATCCGGGAGCATCGGTTCCGAAAATCAATTCGGCTGACGCAGCTGCGAACATGGCATGCCCCTCGGGTGCACCTCGCAGGATATACAGCGTAGTAGCTATCCAGGCGCTCATGGAGTACAACAGCAAGTATGGAGAAAGTGATCCCTTTTCCCTGATGTACGTTTTGGAAGGGGACGACGTGCGGATAGCGAATGGATTAAAGAAGGATCTGGAACCTCTTGTGATACGTGCAAACCAGGGCGACTGCATTGTTGTCACATTGAAGAATAAACTGCCGGATCTGACGGCTCTTACCGCCGGCAAGTCTGTTAAATTCCCGGATAGTACCCTTTCGACAACATCGCTTGACCCGAAAACGCAGCAGCACACTGGAGATGCACAGATGCCTGCAATAGTAACAGGACTGCCGATAGGCGGTACACGCGATCCTCAAGCACAGTTCGTATTCGCGAAGTGGCCCATGGGAAGGCGCGTAAGCCTGCACCCGCACCTTGTCAAAGAGACGGCAGCCTATGGCGATGGAGCTACAGTTGGCTTCATGCGAGACCAGACAATAGGTCCGGGAGAGAGCGTCAACTACTTCTGGTATGCAGACAAGGAGCTTGGCGCAACGCTGCTTGACGACTACGGAGACCTGAGGAGCCACAGGCACCACGGTCTGTTCGGTGCTCTCATCATCGAGCCCAGCGGGTCAAAATACCTTGATCCCAAAGACCTGTCAAAGGAGATTAAGAGCGGGACAAGCGCTGTGATACAGTTACCGAACGGCAGGCAGTTCAGGGAGTTCGTGCCGCTCTTCGCGGATGGGCTCAACCTGAGGCAGAACGGCGTCCTGATTCCAGATATCCTCGGACCCTTTGACCCTGAAGAAGTACAGCACCAGCCGTGCTCGCCGCCAGGTGCAAGATGCGGTGATGTGGAGGATCAGGGAGAGTATGGTATAAACTACAGGACAGAGAGGCTCATGAATAGAGTACCTCTGGTTCTTGGTCCCCTCGGCGTGCCAGGTGAGGAACTCTTCAGCCCGGATGCATTCAAGGCATTCAGTTCTAAGGCCGCCCCGAACGGCTTCGGCGACCCTGATACACCTGTCTTTGAGGCATTCCTTGGAGACCCGATAGTGTTCCGGCCCCTGAGGCCCGCGGACGTGGCAAGGGTCCGTGCCATAGGAATCACTGGACACGTCTGGCAGCATGAGCCAAAAGACCAGGGCACAAACATCGTGAATGTAGAGGGAAGCTTCGGTGTAGGCAAGTCCTTTAACTTCTGGCCCATAGGCGGAGCAGGAGGAGAGCAGAAGCAACCCGGCGACTACATGTACAATGACAGAATAAACAGCCCGGACGACACCGGTCTGCCTGGAGGGTCATGGGGACTGTTAAGGGTGCGTCCTGTTGCAGGAGCACCTGCAACCACAATCAAGCAACTGACCAGACCTGCAACAGCGGCAGACCTGCCGCAGATCGGACCATAGACATAGATAGACAGGGCCTTCCTGGCCCTGTAATCCATTTTTTTAAAGAGTGGTAAAATGGTAACAGGTCAAAGAAAATATAAAGATAATAAAGTAGAAAGCAAAATCGCAGTTGGGGGAAAACGTAAACAGCGCATAAAGCTATCTATCGTTATTCCAATCATAGCTCTAGCTATCCTGTCGGCACTGATATTCATCAACGGCAGAGGTACATCATCGGGTGAGATAGCAGTAGAGTTCACAGCGCAGCTCTTAGAAGGTGATAACAGCAGCACGCAGGGAGAAAACACTCTTGTGGCAAGAAAAGAAGCGCTTCTCACGTTCAGGCTCAAAGACAACAAGACCGGGCAGCTTGTCTATGGTCTTAGCCCTGAGATCGGCTTCTACCCGGACGAAAATGTAGAGATAAGCCTTGCAAAAGTCCAGCTCTTTGTACTCAACAGCGAGAGAGGAACAATCGAAGTGCTGGACACCTTTGGGGGTTATGACCCAAGACCAGCATCGGTAAAAGGCATGGGGACTATGACCTCAAAGGTCATCAGGCTTAAAGGCTCGCCCAACCAGAAAGTCACAGACATGGTGGCAGGCAGGTACGGTGATTACCTCTATATCACCCTTCCAGGAGAAAATCAGGTAGCGATTGTGAACACAATGACCCATGAAGTGCTCAAATATATCGATGCCGGCTCTATGCCAAGCAGGATGTTCCTTCAGCCCCGGAGCAAGTTCCTCTGGGTCAGTAACGAAGGGTTCGGGGGTGGCGTCGGCATAATAGACACTGTGAACAACACCCTGGCAAAAACCATAGAGACCGGAAAAGGTTATCATCAGGTAGCATTTTCTCCTGAGTTTGCCTATGTAACTAACAGCTATTACAATACGGTTTCGGTGATCCGCCTCAGCGACCTTGCAAAGCTTGAGGACATAAAAGTCCGGGAGACGCCTTACGGGATCGATTACTCAAATGCAAGCGGCGAAGTTTATGTCACAAATGTCCTTTCGGGGACGGTTACTGTGATAGATGCATCAACCCGTAGCATCAAAAAGCATATTCCATTGAGCATGGGTATAGAGCTAATTAAATTCTCGCCTGATGGGCGCAGGGGAGTTGTCCTTGATAAGCATGCCAACACCGCCTATATAATCGATGCAGCAACAAGCAGCATAATCAAGACCGTGAAAACAGGAGAAGCACCCGGTGCTGTGGGCTTTATTGAAGAATACGCCCTCGTGCGCAACACCTACAGCAATGATGTGACATATATCAGCATGGATAACCCCGATGTATCAAATAATGAGCTTGTAGGAGGCGCGCCCCCCCTGAACGTAACACTGCGCAGCCTTCAGACCACCCCGTATGGCGATGAGGTGGTAATAACAAGTCCTGAAGATACCAGGATATACTTCATGCACAAGATGAACGGCGAGCCGATGGTCATGAATTCTGCCACCGTGGAATACGGCTCAAACGCAGTAGCTATTGTCGAAAATAAACTGCATGAAACGAGCCCGGGCACATACCAGCAGTACATCATACTTGACAGGGAAGGTTCATACGACGTAGAATTCAGGTCCGGAAAAATCAATGCTACTTTCAAAATAGAAGTACTGCCTGACCGGACAACAGGGTTCCAGACTGCTGCGCTCTTCAATAAGACCTTCATAACAGGTGGAACATCAACACTTCAGTACCGGATAACGAGTAGAAAAACAGGGCTTTCTGAAGAAAACCTCACCGACCTGATATTTGTTGTTATCAAACCGGGCAAGGGAGCATGGACAAAACGATTACCTTCAAGGCATATCGGCAACGGTACGTATGAGGCAAAAATAGCTTTTCCTGAGGAAGGCGAATACATTGTCACTCTGGCTTCGGGCACGCTGAGCAGCAGGGGATACGAGACAGCGTACGATTACGTTAAGGTTAAAAATGCGACTACGTGAACATATACTATTGTAATGGCTGTCATGTCGATGGACCGCATGCATGCGGTTCTGAGGAACATGAAATTAATATGAAAGGAGTGTAAAATAAACGAAAAGGTGTTAGAAAAATAAAACCAAATGAGGTTAAAGAATTTAGAAAAGAAAAGAGAGGAATGAATAATATGAATAAGAAAAAAACAACTAAAATATTAGCTGCATATATAACCGTATTTATGGTGACTGCGGCATTTGTAATGCCAGCATCAGTGGCTCAGCCGCAAAATGCTGCAACCCCATTCACAGCGGGTCCCGTGAACCCCAAAAACGGCGGCGCCCTGTGGGTACAAGACTCGAACGGGCTGACGCTGCAATTATGCCTGGATCCCTCCCTATGTTTCTTTGATCCAGTGGTTCCTGGAAACCTTTACTCTGAGAGGATCGGCTTCGGGCCTGAGGCGTTCTGGTGGCTCGGTGAGTCCAGTATAAAGAACAAAGGATTTTCTGCTCTCTTAGTGATGGCAACCGAGTTTGCCTGGGCTACCGAGGAGCCCGCCCCAGGGGACCAGTTTCCCTTCACTCGCCTGCGCTTCCGCCTGGATCCTCCGGCAGACGGTACATACACCATCACTCATCCATACGGCGTGGACGTTTTTGAGGGGACCAAGGGTGTACGCATCTTCGTAAGCCACGACATACCGTTTACGGCTCCAGGCCAGAATCAGGGCAAGATCGGGCCGTTCCTGACCAGGGTGTATGTGCCGCCTGATGGCCCTGCCCCGGGATTCATCTCCAAAGGCTTTGATGATGTCGGCCCTGTCACTGGCAGCCCCTTAGGTACTAACTACTTCGAAGTGAGGGCAGTGGATCCGAAAGGTCTCCCCACCATCGACCTGGATAATAACATCAACGGTGTGCAAAGTGTTGTAAGGACAAATGACTTCTCTGTCATGGGCCAGATAGCGACCCGCCATGGTGTGCAGGTAAACAGGGCGGATTACGACTTGGATCCCCTGGACCCGGGCATCGCGGTGTTCGCCTCAACGTCGAATTCGACTCCCCTGGAGACCATCAATGTGAGCGGAGCCGGTCTTACACCAACCGCGATGGCGGCAGGTCCTTCAGATCCAACCGGGGTCTGGAAGAGATACTTTACTTTCATCGTGAACAACGTTCCTCCCCCGTCAATCAACGTAACAAATACGTTGGATCCCGCAGAGGACCCGGCATGTCTGACAGGTGACGCTTTTGGTCCGTCATGTGAGAGCACAGTGGTATACCCCTTGATTGATAGGGTGACCATCACGAAAGCTTACTTCTACAGGAGTACAGGGGAGTTGGAGATATTAGCGTCTTCAACCGACCCCGGCGCCACGCTGACGGCATTCGCAGATGATGGGACAGAGCTAGACGTCCTGACAGGTGGGAGTCTTAAGATATTTAATGTCGCCGTACCTCCGGCTTACGTCACAGTTAAATCCTCTTTCAGAGGTGCGGACACAGAACCAGTCGAAGTGGGCTTCTGCGAACTTGCGGGTAGTAGCAATGTGTGTTTGCGGAAATAAAATTTGAACGAAAAAAGTGGCGATTTAATCGCCACTATATTTTATTCTTATATTTCATCTACGTGCCTGACAACTCAGCTAAGAGCAAAGGTGTATGGCGGCTGACGTTCAACAGCGCTGCGAAGACTGTAGGCAGCCCGTTTTTACTTGCACCGACCGCAGGCTTGGGGGGAACAGACCAACAGCTACAGCGCTTGATTCTAGCGGCAACCTCTACGTAGGGTTTTAAGACCGGCAATATCGTCAAGATCACGAACCCGACCGGGAACTCACAGACGGTGGCTACATTTGGCCAATCTTTTGACGGTCGAGGCATCTCCGGTCTTGCCTTTGCAGGCTCAGACCTGTATCTGGCAGAGAAAGCGGCAGTTACCAGGATAACAGGGGGAGGGAATGCAGTCCCGACATTCATCGATGCGCTTGCGCCGACTGCAATCGTCTCGGATGGCGTAAACTGGATATTCGTTGCTGACACGCCGATAGCTAACACCAATATCCTGAGATACGGTCTCAGTCCTAATACCCGGGATATCTATGCTAACATTGGCGTGTTGCCGGATGGTACAACAAAGCCATTCCAGTTCGTCTCGGGTCTTGCGGTTGATTCAATGGCAAACCTGTACATAGGCGATGAATACTGTCAAAACCTGAGAGGCAAGGACCGACCTGCCGGGGCAATACGATCCCGTGATACCGGGATTGTAAAAACCCGACTGCTGCAACAAATATGACGGAAAAAATCAGAGATCAGGTGTCGGTATAACCTGCCGACATCGTAATATTTTTTAAAGATTGCACTTGGTTTTGCATTTCTGACAGGATTGCTTGCACAGGTTCGTTTTTATCTCCCCTATACCCCCGTGCCTGTGACAGGCAGATTTTTGCCGTCCTTCTATCAGGCGTTATCCTCGGTAAGTGGTACGGGGGCTTGAGCCAGAGTCTCTATGCAGGTTTAGGAGCCGCAGGTATCCCGTGGTTTAATGGTTTGAAAGGAGGCATGGATGTCCTGAGCGGCGTGACAGGCGGATATATCATTGGATTTATCGCCGCATCCCTGATAATCGGGTGGTTTACCGACAGGTATGTCAAATCCCGCAGTTTCACAGGTCTATTCAGCCTTATGCTTCTCGGGATTGCAGTAATTTACCTGTTCGGAGTGATCCAGCTATCGATCGTACTGGGTGTAAATGCGCAAAGAGCATTCGAACTCGGAGCGCTCCCGTTCATAGGTGTTGACCTGTACAAAGCGCTGATAGTCGCAACGATAGCAGCAGCCATAACTCCAGGAACCGCATACGGGAGTGAGATTGATTCCAATTAAAAAATAAAGTGAATGATTCGCTCTATATCGATACTCTCCTCTACCAGCGATACGATGTCCCCGGGTCTTCCCCACTCAACATCTATCGCCGGGTCGTGAGGGATTATACCGAGCACCGGGATACCGGTCAGTTCATTTATTATTTTCGGGCTTGTTTCTTCTGCCACTCCACCTCTGTAATTGTTTACTATTACCCCTATTACAGGTATCCCAGTCCTTTTTGCATGTTCGAGGGTCAGGAAGGTGTGATTTATCGTTCCCAATGCTGCGCGAGCTACGATTATGGCAGGCATGCCAAGATAAGTTATCAGGTCGGAGATGAGGAATTTATTTTTTAAAGGCACAGCAATCCCGCCAGCGCCTTCAACTATTACGATATCGTGCATCCTCTCAAGCTCCAGATAAGCATTTCTGATGAGATTCAGGTCTATAGTCTTTCCCTCAAGCTCTGCTGCCACAGAGGGAGCAAGCGCTTCCCTTAAAAGTACGGGGCATATAAGCCCTGTTTCGCCCTGCTCACCTATCACATCCATCAAAAATTCTGCGTCCTGAGAATAGAGTTTACCGTTTCTCGCAGCAGCGCCGCTCTGAACTGGTTTCATCACGCCGACGTTATATCCTTTATTTTTTAAAGCTCCTGCCAGTCCTGCGGCAACCGCAGTTTTGCCTATGTTCGTATCGGTTCCTGTTATGAAGATTCCAGCCATAACCTATATGTCGAATTTTTCCTTGATTATCCGAATTGCGTCCAGGGAATCATTTATATCCTGTTCGCTGTGCGTTGCCATAAGGGAAGTCCTGATTCTTCCCCTGCCTTCGGGGACAGTGGGGGGGCGTATCCCCTGCGCGAAAATCCCAAGCCTTTCAAGCTCAGCGGCAGCTTCCATTGTTGTCTTCGCGTCCCCGGTCATGACAGGTATAATCTGGGTTTCACTGTTGATTGTTATTCCTATGTCTGTAAGACCTTTCTTATAAAGGGCAACGTTCTGCCAGAGCTTTTTCGCAGGTTTCTCTTTCTCGATGATATCTATTGCAGCTTTTGCCGCCGCAACCGAAGGCGGTGAGAGTGCTGTTGTAAAAATAAAAGATCGCGCCCTGTTACGCAGATAATCTATCAGTTCATCGCTTCCTGCCACATACCCCCCTGTACTCGCAAGGGCTTTACTCAGGGTTCCCATGTTTATATCCACATCCACATTAAAATAATCAGCAGTGCCCGTGCAGTGCTGTCCAAGAACACCTGTAGCATGAGCATCGTCTACCATGACCATTGCATCGTATCTTTCGCCAAGCTCAACAATCTCAGGCAGTGGCGCTATGTCGCCGTCCATGCTGAAGATGCCATCCGTGATGATGAGTTTTTTGGGATGTTTCGACGCGCGCAGTATTTTTTCTATGCACGATACATCCCTGTGCGGATAGACTTTCACTCCCGCGCGACTCAGGCTACAGGCATCGATTATGCTTGCGTGGTTCAGTTCATCGCTGATAATAAGGTCGCCTTTGTTCATTACCGCGGATATTATCCCGATATTTGCCATGTATCCCGTGCTGAATACCAGGGCATCCTCAGTACCCTTGAATTTAGCTATTTTTTCTTCCAGGCTATTATACAGGTCAGTGTTCCCGGTAGTGAGCCTTGCCCCCCAGCCCCTGAACCATACTTTTCTATAGCTTTGATTGCTGCTTTTTTTACCTCAGGGTGAGCGGTTAAACCCAGATAATTGTTGGAGGAGAGAAGTATGAGTTCCCTTCCGTCTTTTATTATCTTTGGCGTCTGTGCGCTCTCGATTGTATTAAGCCTGCGATATAATCCTTTATTTTTAATATCTGCGAGTTCTTCTGTCAGCCAGTTCATCTTATTCATAGCACGAATCTTGGCATTATCTCCGCTGAACCGAAAACGCCGTATATGCCGCGTGCATGGAACTCAAGCCCTGCTTTCATCCAGCCGAGGGCGGGACCAACAACATTTGCCGCCATAGTGGTCTCATCCCCGAGTATGAACCTGTGGCTTGAAACGGCACCGTCAAACGTCCTTCCGGTAAGAGTCATGGTGGTGCTTACGGGTTTTCTAGGATTCCTTGTATCTACTACGCCTCCTACTTTTACTTTTTCGCAGGACACGATTCCTGCCTTCTCAAGCAGCACATCGTCTGCATGTTCCATATTATGGAGATGGAGAATGCCATTTCTATTATCAAGTTCTTCCTTGATCTCAGCACAGGTCATGTTTGCCGCTTTCTCAAGGTTAAAGCCTTCAAGATGTGCAATATCCTCTCGTATTGTTGCGCGGTACGATTCCCAGTTTGCTACACCAACGCCGAAGTTGATATCTACACCTATCACTTCCATAAAAGAATTGGCTGCAATCGCGGCGGCGCATGTGAGCAATCCTGGCGTGGCTCCGGCGCCTGTGATATATGTAATTCCCGCATCATTTAACATATTGTCCAGTCCAAAAATCATCTCAACAGCCTGCGAACGTTTGAGAGCATCCACCATCACGCCGTTATAGCCCTGCCCGGCGAACCCTGACACTATATCAGGAATAAACCTGTTCGTGAGGTTTGGAAGAGCAATAAAAATGCCGTCAAAGTTTTCCGAACTTTTTATTATTTCGCTTATGGCATCATCTGTCCTCTTACCAATATCACCCGGTTTTTTATTCTCAAGAAGCTCTGGATCGATGCCGTCAATATCGATCACGTATCCGGTTTTATCTGCTATGGCTGCAAGTTTCATCTCTTTTTTCTTTGCAATTATTTTTGCTGCTGCCATCCCAAGACCGCCTGCGCCAAGAACTGCGATACTTGCTGCATGATTGTTCGTGGGGTCTCTATTTGTTGATTTTCTCATTTCCAGTACCTGTCGGTGTTTCATTTATTGTCCTCCATTACGGTTTATCCAGGGAAATCTCCCTCAGCCCGCAGAACTTATTTACTAATAGCGGGGTATTTTCCATTTCATGAATGTAATTATCAAGGTCTATGTTGTCCACGAAAAAGACCCTTCCACCGCGGGGGTCTCCTTTTTGTTTTAGATGCGGGATGCGTACATATCCCAGCTTCTTTGAGGCAACATAGCCTGCTGTATAAGAGGGGTCATCAGACCAGCAAAGTTCCGCGATAGTCCCTTTCACCGAAGAGACTTTAGTGGCAAGAACAAGCGCCTCGCTTATATAGGTGTAATATGGTATCAGTCCTGCATCAACAATCGCACGCTCAAGTTCGATGGAGCATCCTTTTGTGATATCCATGCGAGAGACCCTGATGCCGCGATGTTTATCCGGCTCAAGGCGGTTTCCCTGCATACCCATGATAATCGCCCCCCTCATATTCTCTCCATCGGCAGGGCCTTTCTCCAAGAGAAGGATCGCTTTTTCTATGCACAAAAGCGGCAATCCAAGAGTAAGAAGCAGTCCTTTTGCAAGAGCTTTGCCCTCTTTCGCGTTCTCAACATGGGTTAAAATCAGCGGGAGCGATGTTACGTTTTTGATAGGGGTTTTTAAAGCTTCAACGGATATATTTATAAAATCAGGTTTCCCTTTTTCATGAGATAGCGCCCGTTCTGCAAGTGCTGATACGGTTGTTGATATTCCTTTCGTTTCGACAATCCGCTCAGCCCCGGAGATATGCTTTTTGTCTCTCTCTGCCCTCATCCGTACGCTATACATGGACTCCTCCCGGAATAAGTCCTAAATCCCGTATCATCCGTATATCTTCCCCGGGAGCTCTGCCCTGAGTTGTAAGATAGTTCCCGAGCAGCAACCCGTTGGCACCTGCAAGAAGGCAGAGGCATTGCACGTCTCTTAAATTCTTCTCTCTCCCGCCTGCGAGCCGTATATTTTTATCCGGAAGGATCAGGCGGAAAACAGCTATGGTTTTTAGCACTTCCAGCGGACTTACCGGTTTCACACCGGAAATAGGTGTGCCTTTTATGGGGTCCAGGATATTAATCGGTATTGAGTCTACATCCAGTTCCCTGAGAGTGAAAGCAAGCTCCACGCGGTCTCTTATGGATTCGCCCATTCCGATTATCCCGCCGCAGCATACTTCAAGACCTGCATCCCTTGCGATTTGTACGGTTCTTATTTTTTCAGCGTACGAGTGTGTGGTGCATATTTTCCTGAAAAAACCTTCTGAAGTCTCAAGATTGTGATGTATCCTTGTGGCGCCCGCTTTTTTGAGCGCTTCTGCACTCTCTTTCGTGAGCATTCCCAGGGAAATGCAGATGGACAGCGCGGTTTCTTTTCTGATTTTCCGTATCGAGCTAAGTATCCTGTTAAAATCCTCGCCATCCGCTTCTTTCCCGCTTGTAACAATGCAGAATCTTGCTGCGCCTTCTTCCTGCATCATAAGAGCCATGTTAAGAAGCTCTTCCTCATCCAGAAGAGGGTAAGGGGTTATATCAGTATCGTTATGCACAGACTGGGCGCAGAATTTGCAATCCTCCGGGCACATGCCACACTTTGCGTTCACAATCGAGCAGAGGTCAACCCGGTCTCCCAGCCTTGCGCGAACCCTGTTCGCAAGCGAAAAAAGCTCTATGCATTCACAGCCTTCCAGTTCCATGAGTGCTATTGCTTCTGGATAGCTTATGGGGGTACGGTTTTCGAGTTTTGACCGGATGTTTTCAAGCATAAAATTAACGATTGTAAACTTTTTGTTCGAAATGGTTTACAATGCATTAAAATTTACGCTTTGCGCTTTAATCCGAATTTTGCCTGATAAAAACTTTAAACGTTGAGAGATTAAAGTGGATAGCTTATCAAAGTCAGATCGTTTAACAAAATCCAAATATGATCCAAATCGCCGACGCCTCATTATTCATAACCGGAAAAAGACTTGAAGGTAGCGTCGTAACCGTTCCCTCGGTTGTTGAAGAACTAAAGGACGAGAGTGCCCGTACAACCATGGAATTGATGGACGTAAGGGTCGAACCTCCGCTTCAAAGTCTGAAAAAGGAGGTCAGGTTAAAAGCCGGGGTCACAAGGGACAGCGAAGAGCTTTCGGGGACGGATATCGATATCCTCGCAAAGGCGCTGGAGTACTCAAGGCGCGAGGAGACTATCCTTGTCACGGACGATTTTGCTATCCAGAATACCGCTATCCAGCTTGGTATCAGGGTAATGCCGGCAGCGCAGAGGAAGATAAAAGATGTTCTTCTCTGGCAGAAGCAGTGTATCGGATGCAAAAGACGGTTCCCGGAGGGGGATGTTTGCCCTGTGTGCGGCACACAGATGAAAAAAGTGAGGAAAGGTAAAATAACAAGCGTTAAGCGACTCGGTTAAGTATAAATACTAACAATTATAAATCGTACTTGTCTAAAAATAGACCAGTTGTGCTAAAAATCGCAAACGTTTTGAATAATTCATGTTAATCGGGGAGTGGGACTTTACTGATGAGGAACAAACAATCCTCTCAATCCAAATAATCGTTGAAAAAAAATTATATTATGAATCACTAATCAAAAGAGGGAGTGATATAAAATGCCAGGAATGGAAGAAAGAGGAACAGAGAACGAACTCAAAAGGGGGGAGAGTGGCGAAACCGCTTTGGGCAAATGATGGAACAGGAGGGCTATCGCTTGACCCGGAAGAAACCGGAGACTGTCAGGTAAACGGAGGAGATGAACGATGCAAATGAGGTCAATGAACGAAGTTGTTCTATGGATGGAAAACTGCGTACCTGAGCGACTTGTACCAAACACCGTAATGTTGTGCATCAGGAACATGTTCATACTTGAGAATATGCGGGATTTTCTTTATGATGAATATACTGCGATCATAAAAAGCAGCGGAGATGCGGGGATTATTAGATTGTAAGCCGGGAATAACAAAATGAAATACAAGCACTGTCCTGACTGTATTAGACCTGTATGCCAGAGCATTTTACTTTGCATGGCTGCATGAATTATAGGAAAAAGATATTAAGCGGGTCTTTTCATATTCAGAACTTCCATGCAAGGGTCAACCCGTCGCGAACCGGGAGCATGACTGCTTCCACGCGCTTATCGTTAGATACATGCCTGTTAAACTCTACGATCGCTCTATCTGTTTCATCTTCAGGATCAAGAACGCCGCCGCCCCACAGCACGTTGTCAGCTACCAGTAAGCCGCCGGAGCGGGTTTTAGGCACGCATGACTCCCAGTAATTAACGTAATTCCCCTTGTCTGCATCTATGAACACCATATCGAATGGTCCCTTAATTGTTTTGAGCGTTTCAAGCGCATGACCGAGCCTCAATTCAATTTTCTTACCGTGAGGGCTGCGGCTCCAGTACTTTTTTGCTATCTCTGTTACCTGCGGATCTATATCACATGTGATGAGTTCTCCATCCTCAGGGAGTGCTTCTGCCATAACGAGCGAGCTATACCCTGTAAATGTTCCTAATTCAAGAACCCGCTTTGCCCCAAGAAGGCGGACAAGTGTCCGCAGAAATGCGCCTTCAAGATGTCCAACCTGCATCTCAGGGAATGCTGTTCCGGCATATGTCTCAGCCACAAGTTCACGCAGAAGGGGCGATTCCGGGGCTGTGTTCTCCCTACAGTAAAGTTCAATTTTCTCCGGTACAATCCTCATGCTATTATTCATATAACTGGACGTAGCTAAATAAATAGCTAAAAGGTGGTATAATGTTATAGAGAGGCGTAAGCCGAAAGGATAGCAAAGGGGTTATAAAAGACCTGAAAATTATAAACCGGTACTTTGAATGGGGCAGAAAATGGGGTTTTATAAAAGAGATAAAATACGTAACTACAGTAGAGAAAATGAACGCCATAGAGTAGTGATCGTAGGCGCAGGTTTTGGAGGACTGTGGGCGATAAAAACCCTTACCCGCTACCCTGTAGATATCTGTCTAATAGACCAGAATAATTATCATACTTTCTTTCCCCTGTTGTACCAGGTCGCAGCAGCAGAGCTGGAACCTGAAGATATAGCCTATCCTGTTAGAAGTATTGTTCGCGGGTTTCCAAATGTTCGCTTTTTGCTTGCAAAAGTAAATAAAATTGATCTGAAAGCACAGATCATAGAAACAGATGTTCGTACTGTGCATTATGATTTCCTGATTCTTGCCATAGGAAGTGTAACTCACTTTTTCAACATCAAAGGAGCCAAATACGTATACCCTCTTAAAACTCTTGAACAGGCAATAGATATTCGCAATCAAATCCTGACCTGTTTTGAAAAAGCAGCATATGAGCCTGATGAGGAACGCCAGAAAAGTTTGCTGACCTTTGTTATTGTAGGGGGCGGCTCAACCGGGGTAGAGTTTGCAGGCGCCCTTGCTGAATTGACCTATGGTCATATGAGAAGGGATTACAGGAACCTGGATTTCGGAAAAGTCAGGGTAATACTCCTGGAAGCAGCGGGAAAACTACTTCCAAACCTGCCGGACCGTCTTGGTAATTATGCCCGTGAGAGGCTTAACAGGGTAAAGGTGGAGGTCCGCTTTAATTCAAAGGTCAGTGAAGTCGGACCCGGCGAAGTGAAACTTACTGATGGCTCTGTGATCAGGACTTATACCACTGTATGGACAGCGGGAGTAAGAGGTGAGCCTGCACTGAATAGCTGGGGACTGCCTTTAGCTCCGAACGGGAAAGTGGCTGTTCTGAATACACTTCAAATTCCCGGTTATCCCAATGCATATGTAGCAGGAGACCTTGCGTACCTGGAGGAAGGTGGACGCCCACTACCTATGGTTGCACCCGTTGCGCTCCAGCAGGGAGTAGCAGCAGGAGAGAACATCGTTCGCCAGATCTCCGGTAAACCTCCGGCATCGTTCCATTATAACGACCAGGGCATTATGGCGGTTATCGGGCGAAGGGCAGCAGTAGCCTATCTGTTTAACCGCTTCGGTTTCACAGGATTCCCTGCCTGGATCATCTGGCTGGGGGTACACCTGTTCAGACTTATCGGTTTCAGGAACAGGCTCCTGGTCTTGACGAACTGGGCATGGGATTATATTTACTATGAGCGTGTCGTGCGCCTTATATTACCTGCTAAACCGCCATCAGAAAAACATAAGGAAGAATCTTGAAAAGGATGTAGTGGTAAAGATATCCATCATTGATGAATTAAAAAAGAGTAATTTCAAGGAGTGGTTCGAGGTGGGGAGCAGGTAAGGACCATTGCCACAGTTGAATCATTTATCTTTAACTCTTAACTATCTAGTGATTTTTATATTTCAATTCAGGAAGAATTTGGGTATAATACTGGGAAACCATTAATATCACAATTATCATGAATAACAATGTCGTACACCAGGTGGGAAAAATGCTAGAAACTCCTGAAGAAAGAATAAAATTGTTAAGAGCTGGTTTCACAGGTGAAACAATCGAGAGACTTTATATTGAGATTAACAATTTCAAAATAGTTCATACTCCGCCCCTTGTTGGATTGGTTGAGCTCGATAGCCTGCAGAATAAGAAGACCTGCATAAACTGTGAAATAGCAGTCGAGTGTGAGCAATCTTTTTATGAAGAAGGAACTCCTCTTTGTTAAAACTCAATTCATTTCAATTTGAGTTTTTAAGCAGACGTCTTGGTCCCTATCATGTGAAGTATTGCACACTAAATAAGATAATGCCTTGATTTTTTTCTTCAGCGCACTTATAAATTAAGCATCGGCTGTTTAACTCGTTTTCCTTTACACATCCGGGACAAATCCTATTAATAAAATGCTGACATATTTCGCAGGCAATACCACATCTAGCAATAGCGATTCCTGTTTTTTTCCACCATCCATTTTTCCTCTGGGTCTTTTTTAATCGATTTACATTAATCAATACCTTCGCCACATCACTATATCTATAAGATAAGATGAATAATTCTGGGATATACCACTTGTCCTACCGATATATCCCAGGAACTTGTATGTTCAACATTATTTCACGTCTTCAATGTTTAAAAACCTGTCTGAGTTCAACGGCTATATCTCAGTTGAATGTCATCGTGACAGCGCTATTAGCCATGACCGGTCAAGTTACCATGCCTGGTATTTCCCGTTGGGCAGGAGAAGGTGGAAGTTATCGTACTGTTCAACGATTCTTCAACACTCCTGTTGCATGG
>NZ_FZMP01000176.1 GCF_900196725.1 Candidatus Methanoperedens nitratireducens
CAGAAGTAAAGAAGTTCGTTAAAGAACATAAAGACATATTGCGCATAAAGTTTCTCGGAAAAGGTGACCCTAACTCAAACCCTATAGAAAGCCTGGTAAACAGACGATTAAACTCAGCAGTTGGTGTCGATCGTTCCCATGCTTCAATAGATGTAATGACAACTGCCGCAAGGAATTTCTTAAGAAAATACAACTCTATTTATGCGACTTAGCTTAATAAGGATTCATTTCAGAAAGAAGTACATTCACAGGTACTCCAGAACGTGTTAAAGAGGGTGAACAAAAGCATCGAGAATTTCTTTAATGGATTCGGATTTCCAAGATTCAAAGGGATAAATAGATACAATTCGTTCACATATCCTCAGAGTGGTTTTAAAGTTGAGATTGAAGATGGAACAGAAGGGAAACTTATTCTCTCAAAAATAGGGAAAATGCGGATAATCCTACATCGAGATATTGAAGGCAGAATCAAGACATTTACGATAAAGAAGGATGTGGACCAGTGGTATGCCATATTCACTGTAGAGATTAAGAAAACGATAGAAAAAGTACCTGTTGAAAAGAAGATAGGTGTTGATGTCGGATTAATCAATCTTCTGGCATTAAGTAATGGGGAGATAATTGAGCCCCCAAAATTTTTTAGAAAATCAGAAAAGAAGCTTGCTAAGGAACAGAGAAAGCTTTCAAAGAAGAAGCTCAGGTCGAATAGTAGAAAGAAACAGAAAATCAAAGTAGCAAAAGTCCACCAGAAAATACGCAACCAGAGAAAAGATTTCTCTCATAAGACTGGAAGAACTTTGGTTAATCGATTCGATTTAATCGGATTTGAGAACTTACACATACAAAATATGATGCAGAACCACCATCTTGCAAAGAGCATAGCAGATGCAGGATGGTACCAGTTACAGATTTTAACAGCATCCAAAGCGGAAGAAGCTGGGAAACGGGTTAAACTCTGTTTTGCAAATGGAACATCCCAAACCTGTCATGTCTGCGGGAACATCCAGAAAATGACTTTAAAAGACAGGATATTTCGATGTAACCTGTGTGGGAACATCAAGAACAGGGATACTAATTCAGCAAACGTAGTATTAGATAGATGTACCGTTGGGACGACGGGAATTTCAGATGAAGCCTGCAAGAGTGGTCTCAGTAGGGACATGATGAAGCAGGAAGCCGTCCAAATTGTTGGATGGTAGTTCACCTATTTAAGTATATCTAGAATCCCAGTACTTCCGAATAGCTCTACTTCCGAGTGAATGAAATATCAGCACATCTATTTTAAAGTGAATCATCCTCAGATGATGTTTTTAAGCGGTTGATATTTGAGGTCATGATCATGAATATACAACCTCTTGATATAATGGCCATGACCTCAGAGTTATTGAGTAAAACAAACATAATAAAATTACCTGAAGGTACAACGTATAGTTTCAAGACACACTGAATGTGATTCTGCACGCA
>NZ_FZMP01000180.1 GCF_900196725.1 Candidatus Methanoperedens nitratireducens
AATCCCGAATACCTGCGGAAGAAGCTCGGCGTTGTTAGAAAAGAACTGAACGTATTTATTGCATCAAAAAAGAATCATATCAAAGGAATCGTTGATGAGGTTCTTTTCCTTGAAGATGGGTCAGCCGCACCTTTTGAATATAAATTTGCCGAGTTCAGGGACAAGATTTTCCAGACTTATAAATTTCAACTGGTGCTACATGGTGTTATGATAAAGGAGAACTACAATATCGATGTGAAAAAGGGATTTATCTGTTTTACAAGAAGCAATAATCACATTGAAGAGGTGGACATAACAGAGAAAGATTTTAAAAAAGGCATCGAAATCATAAATGAGATCCTTGAAATCATAGACAAAGGCTTTTATCCGGGCAAGACCAGATATAAAAATAAGTGCATTGATTGCTGTTACAGTAACATTTGCTTTTGATTTTCTTATTCTTATAAACCAACCAATAATTTTGCAGCAAGAATTTTAAGCACAAAAAATAAGCCATAATAGCGCATATTTTGTCCTAAATAGGCGAAAATTCGTGCTATTCAAGAGGCGCATCCATTAAAACAAGGATTGAAACCGTTCAGGTTTCCTGCACTGCTGGTATCTGTGATATTCAAGAGGCGCATCCATTAAAACAAGGATTATTTTCTGATTATTGGGATTATGCCGCTTAGAATGAGTATGTTTTGAACTCAGAAAATCTGGGGTGTTGGATGTTTTGAGGAATATCCGGGCTAAGAAAAATATATATACACTCTATTTACACTATAATAGCACTACAATTAGAGTGTTATGCAGGACAAAGTCACCATCAAAATCCCGAGGAAATTATACGAAACTCTGCAGGAGATGATAGAAGGGACAGGTTTCTCCAGCACAACGGAGTTCATCGTTTTTGTCCTGAGGACACTGGCTTCCACCGGGAAGATTAAAGAGGATGATAAACTCACGGAACAGGAAGTCCAGGTCATAAAAGAAAGGCTCAAAAGACTCGGATATTTATAGGAGAATAAAAATGGACCATCTGGATAAACTGGAAAGTCAGAGTATCTATATAATACGGGAGGCATATAAGCAGTTCAAGGACATAGCTGTACTCTGGAGCATAGGGAAAGATTCTACGACATTGATGTGGCTTATAAGAAAAGCCTTCTACGGCAGAGTCCCATTCCCTGCGCTGCATATAGACACGGGCTACAAGTTCAAGGAGATATACGATTTCAGGGACGAATGGTCAAAGAAATGGGGAATGAGGCTTGTTGTCGGCACCAACGAACAATCGCGAAATTCAGGCATGGGACCCAATGCCGGGGATAAACTTTCATGCTGCGGGCAGCTAAAGACCGACGCTTTAAAGCAGACGATAGATAAATACAAATACAGGGCGATATTGCTGGGCATCAGAAGGGATGAGCACGGCATACGGGCAAAAGAGCGCGTTTTCTCTCCAAGGAACAGGCAGTTCCAGTGGGACTATAAGGACCAGCCTCCCGAACTATGGGACCAGTTCAAGAATAAACAGCAGGGCGAACAGCATATAAGGGTGCACCCTCTGCTGCACTGGACAGAGCTTGATGTCTGGATGTACGTTCAGAGGGAACATATCCCGATAGTAGACCTTTACTTTGCAAAAAACGGCAAAAGGTACAGGAGCATAGGATGCGAGCCCTGCTGCAACCCCGTGGATTCCGAGGCTGATACGGTTGATATGATAGTGGAAGAGCTCAGGACAACAAAAGTTGCTGAACGCAGCGGCAGGGCGCAGGACAAGGAAAGGGCGTATATGATGCAGAAATTAAGGGCACTTGGCTACATGTGATTTTGCATGGAAATCGAGTCAATTTTCATCAGTGTTTTCATCATATCGCTGCTGGCAGAATACATGGATGCCACTATCGGAATGGGATATGGCACCACGCTAACGCCGGTCCTCCTTCTGATAGGTTTCTCACCCCTGCAGGTAGTGCCTGCTATTTTGCTTTCCCAGTTCCTTTCCGGTATATTCGCTGCAGCATTGCATCAGGGAGCTGGCAACGTATCCTTTGATTTCAAGAACGATACCGAGCATAAAATCGTTAAGAGACTGGGAAGATTGGGTTACATCCCTAAATCCACAGCTGCAAAGGTTGCGATGGTACTGGTCATGTCCAGCATTGCAGGAGTGTTCATTGCGGTTTTGATCGCATTGAGGCTGCCTGTATTTTACCTTAAGCTCTACATAGGGCTTCTCGTTGTTACAATGGGTATGCTCATAATCGCCAGGCATAAGACCCGTAACGAATTCTCCTGGAAAAAGATCATGGGGCTTGGCATCCTTGCATCTTTTAACAAGGGCATTTCCGGCGGGGGATACGGTCCGCTAATAGTCTCTGGACAGATCCTTTCCGGGGTTGAGACAAAGAATTCGATCGGCATAACCGCGCTGGCAGAAGGGGCTACCTGCTTTATCGGCGTTATAACCTATTTCATCGTCGGCACGAATGTCGACTGGTCGCTGGCTCCGTATCTTGTCGCAGGTTCTTTGATCTCAGTGCCTCTATCCGTATATACCGTGAAGAGGATGCCGGTAAAGCAGTTCACGCTGGTCATAGGAGTAGCAACAACATTGCTCGGTCTATTTTCGTTATATAAATTATTGAGACCCCTGAATTAATTCAGGGGACTATAAAAAGAGGAAAAAAATGAACGACAAAAACTTAAAATTCGTAATCGTGGGACACGTTGACCACGGAAAGAGCACATTGATAGGACGATTGTTATATGACACGAATTCTTTGCCCGAAGGTAAGCTTGAGGAGATCAAACAGCTCTGCGAGAGCCTTGGCAAGGATATAGAGTTCGGTTATGTCATGGATCACCTTGAGGAAGAGCGCGACCAGGGAATTACCATCGATACGGCGCAGACCTTCTTTAATACCGAAAAAAGGGATTATGTGATAATCGATGCTCCCGGTCATGTCGAGTTCGTGAAAAACATGATAAGCGGCGCTTCGCAGGCAGAGGCTGCCGTGCTCATCGTGGACGCCGAGGAGGGCGTTAAGGAGCAGACAAAGAGACATGCCTACATCCTCGGGATGCTGGGATTGTCCCAGGTGGTTGCGGTCATCAATAAAATGGATCTGGTAGATTACGGCAGGGAAAGGTTTGAGAGCGTGAAGAAAGACCTGCTGGAATTCCTATCGAATATCAACATCAAGCCATCCTATGTCATACCTATCTCGGCAAAAAAAGGAGATTTTATAGCCAATAAAACCGGAAATATGGACTGGTATAAGGGTCCTACCCTTCTTGAGGCGCTGGACACCTTCAGAACAAAAGAAAGCGCCAATAATAAGCCTCTCCGATATGTTGTCCAGGATATTTACAGCTTTGATAAACGCATAATTGCAGGAAGGGTTGAGAGCGGCATAATCAGGAAAGGGGATAAAATCAAGGTGCTGCCTTCGGGTGAAGAAACGAGAGTAAAGAGCGTGGAGGAATATCTTAAGAATGTCACAGAAGCGGAAGCCGGAAAGAGCACAGGCATTATTACGGAGGATAAGCTTTTCATAGACCGGGGAAATGTGATCGTGAGCCCAAGAGACCTCTCTGCGGTTACAAGCAGGATAAAAGCCAACGTTTTCTGGATGGACAGGGTCCCATTTAAGAAAGGGGAAAGCCTGATGTTCCGCTGCGCCACGCAGGAAGTGAACTGCGAGATAGAGAATATAAGCAGGGTCATCAACTCTTCCACGCTTGAGCTGATCGCCGAAGATGCGGATGAAATAAAAAATAGAGAGGTGGCGAGCATTATTATAAAAACCGATAAGCCAGTAGTGGTTGAAAATTTCAACAAGATGGAAGAACTCGGAAGGTTCGTGCTTGGAAGAGAGGATACCTGCGCCGGCGGGATAATCACGGAGATGGTATGATGATTATCTTCGCTATCGATGCCCTGGAATACACACTTGTGGAAGAGTTCAATTGTAGTAATCTGAAGCAGAAGTTCTATGGAAAGACCAACATCAAGGAATTTTCAGAGCCAAAGACAATGGTTCTCTGGAGCTCCTTTATGACGGGGAAAAACATGGAAAAAGAGATAGTAGCTAAAGGCGATAAAGAGATGTGGAATACCAGACTGGATTTTAATGATACGTTCTTTAAACAGTTTGAGAACCCCAAAATTATAGACCTGCCCGGATTCAGCTATATCAAAGAACAGCACGAGATGGAAAGAAAGCTGCTTAAGGAGTATTTTGATGCAAAAAGCGAAGAGGAGAAAAAGAAGATAAGAGGAGCATATAATAACCTTTCATTTGAACATCATAGAAAAATAAAGCAGGAGTTCAGTACAGCACTAAAGGGAGATTATGATTTTGTGCTCGGCTATTTCAGCGTGGCAGATGTTATCGGGCACCTGAATTTCGGCAACAGAACAATGATGAAGATGATATATAAAGACCTGGACGAGATCGCAGGTACTATCAATGAACCCTACATCGTGCTGTCGGATCACGGCATGGAAGCTGTAGGAATCTTCGGAGACCATTCGAGCTACGGGTTCTGGAGCACTGGTTTTAAGGATCTGGGCAGTCCGAAGATAACTGATTTTGCGGGTATGATTAAAGGATTGAAAGATGTGAATTAGGAGAAAGTAACAGATTCAATTGAAACAAATTTTACCAAAAAATTCAGAACCAACTACGATCAAGGGATTTGCCAGTATGATATACTTGTTAAGACGAACGGAATTAATCACGAATTGTTTGGCAGTATTTAAATGCAATTTTAAATAGTTCAATAAGAAGCCGGTCCCATAAGCTACATGAATAATAAAAAAGATCAATGGCATCACCGGGAGAATTGCTATTTTTTTCTCTTTTATTGCTATTTTAAGGCTCGTTATAATCGATATAAGGGAATAAATGCCAAGACATAAAAGGATGATTTTTGTAGCGGGGTTCGAATTGAACGCTATGCTTAAGGGAAGGCTTAAAAGTCCCAGAACGAAGATAGTCGGCATAAGATAAAGTATCTTGAAGCTATCAG
Organism: Candidatus Methanoperedens nitratireducens; assembly: GCF_900196725.1. Lineage (GTDB taxonomy): Archaea > Halobacteriota > Methanosarcinia > Methanosarcinales > Methanoperedenaceae > Methanoperedens > Methanoperedens nitroreducens_A. The sequence goes on from NZ_FZMP01000180.1 coordinate 5,026, forward strand.
GCTGGATCGTAGTCTGGTGCGCTCTTCCGGTACCGTAGCCAAACAGTTGTTTTGCAAACCTTTTAAAGCCTCTTTCCTCGGATGATATACATATACTTCCGGTGTGTAGACCAGTTTATAGTTACTTTTTGCTACCCTGTTTAAAAATTCATTCTCTTCATTCGGGAACAGGACTTCATTCAAAAGTAATCCTTTTTTGAAGATTTCATTCTTTACGAACATATTGTTAAAAATCAGATTTTGTTCGGTTATCTCACCTGATACATTTTTTTTCTCATACCTCGTGGACATTGACGCGGCTCCGAAATATGAACCCATTCCCAATCCGAAGCAATACGGTAAAAATGAGGAGTTTTCAGGTGTTAAGTTCGGCCCCCCTACAACACCCACCGATTCATCTCCGAAAAATTGTATAGCATTTTTCAACCAGTTAGGATTCATTAAACAATCATCATCTGTGAAACCAACTATTTCTCCCTTCGCTTTTTGGATACCCCTGTTGCGCTGGGCTGATGGGTTGTAACCCTCCTCAACTATTATCTCATATTTTCCGGTCGGATAATCTAAATTTTTTATATGCTCTACTGCTTTCGGTTTTGTGCCCGGCGGACAAGGTATTATAATAGAAACGCTTGGTAGATCCATAATCCCTTCTTAATTTTAAATCTCAACTGAAATTTAAAACCTGAGTACGTTTAAGGCATATATAAAATTTATCATTATTAATATTTTTAATTATAATCATAATAAGTATCTCAATTTAATGTCCCTGTTGGATGTTTTTGCTTTCTTATAAGAGATGGTCTTTTTATCCTTCCTGTTCGGCTGCAACGATGGAACATCTGTAAGGGTAGAAGATGAAATATTAATTATTTAGGAAAAAAATAAATACAGGGTCGATGTTAATTAAACAAAAAAAGAGGGATTTTTATGGAAAAAAAAGTTAGAATATTTTTTACTGTGATAATCATTATTGGAATTGTAGCTCCGGCTTTTGGTAGAACTAATGAGGACATGGATAGGATCATAATAGGCTTTGAGCCTGCAGGTTCAAAACAAAATATACTGGATGTAATAAAGAAATATAATGGAGAGGTATTAGAAGAGATACCTGCAATAAATGCCATTGTCGTAAATGTACCATCAAAACTGCGTATCGCATTAAACTCCGACATGACGCTCAATAAATATGCCAGATACATAGAAGATGATGCAATTATCAGTATTCCACCAGATGAAATAACAATGGCTCCGGTAAATAGCATACAGTTAACTCCTGATGATCCGCTGTATGCAAATCTGTGGGGGATACGGATGATACAGGCGAATTACACATGGAATGTGACCACAGGGAATAAAAATACAATAGTTGCGGTTATTGATACTGGAGCGGATTATAATCACGAGGATCTCTCTGCTGTAAACGCCTCATTGGGATGGGATTTTGTCAATAACGACGCTGATCCGATGGATGATAACGGGCACGGGACCCATGTTGCGGGAACCGTGGCAGCAACTATAAACAATGGTAAGGGTGTCGTCGGCGTGGCTCCTGGCATCACGATAATGCCCTTAAAAGTTCTGGATTCAAATGGCAGTGGAAGGATATCGGATATAGCAAATGCCATAACCTATGCAGCCGACCACGGCGCCAGGATATTAAGTATGAGCTTCGGAAGCTGGTTTCCCTCAAAAGCTATGGAAGATGCAACAAAGTATGCAGTTTACACAAAAGGAACACTTGCCTTTGCGGCTGCCGGAAATGATGGTCTTCAACTCAATACATACCCTGCTGCCTATAACTGGATACTGGCAGTTGCGGCTGTAGGATATGATGGAAATAGAGCTGCTTATAGCAACCATGGTGCCTTTGTGGATATTGCAGCTCCGGGAGGCAGTAACGATGGGAACCAGAGACACGATATTCTATCGACATGGCCCGGGAGTACCTATGCGTATGCAGCAGGCACGTCCATGGCTACGCCACATGCGAGCGGAGTTGCAGCCCTGTACTGGTCATACAATCCTTCCCTGACAAATGCCCAGATCGGTAATGCATTAATAAAGAACGCAGACGATAAAGGAGCAGTTGGATGGGACAAGTATTATGGATACGGCATAATAGATGCCTGGCCCGCAAATGGATAACATTAATTATATTAGTTTATCCTAATTAAAACAAACTGAACAAACCTCAAACAGCAAATAAACATATTTCATCGGGTATAACCTCACCGTTATCTACAAGGTGGTTACCAATTCATAGGTTCTCCA
>NZ_FZMP01000185.1 GCF_900196725.1 Candidatus Methanoperedens nitratireducens
CGGTTTTGGGTGGGCGTTGGTAACCACCTTCCCTGAAGATTTTAGAGAAAGTATTTAGCATTTAGAGGTAATTAAAACTAAGGAGGTAAAAATTATGGGGCTAATAGATAGAACGAGCACAATCATAAAATCAAAGATAAACAAAATTTTAGGAAAATTCGAAGATCCGAGAGAAACTCTCGATTACTCTTATGAAAAGCAGCTTGAACTCCTGCAGAACGTGAAGCGCGGCGTGGCAGAGGTGACGACTGCAAAGAAGCGCCTTGAACTCCAGAAGGTCAAGCTTGAGCAGAATATAACAAAACTGGATGATCAGGCACGAGAGGCTGTGAAAGCCGGGAGGGAAGACCTTGCAAGGATCGCCCTTGAACGAAAGAGCACATCACAGGCTGAAATAGCAAACCTCTCTGGGCAGATAGCGGATGTCGCCAAACAGCAGGAAAAACTCATGGCAACAGAGAAGAGCCTGTCTACCAAGATAGAGACGTTCCGCTCGACAAAAGAGACCATCAAAGCCCAGTATAGCGCGGCTGAGGCGCAGGTGAAGATAACAGAATCGGTGAGCGGCATCAGTGAGGAAATGAGCGACGTTGGCATGGCTGTACAGCGTGCACAGGACAAGACCGAAGAAATGAAAGCACGAGCCTCGGCGCTGGACGAACTTGTGGAGGCAGGTACTCTTGAGGACGTGACAGGGGGAACGAAAGACGATATCGAGCGGGAGCTTTCAAAGATAAAGTCAAAGGGCGAGGTGGACTCGCAGCTTGAGGCGCTGAAGAAGGAGATGGGAAAATGATAGTAAGATTAATGGGAGAAGGGCAGTACGAGCTTGATAAAAAGCATGTGGATGAGATAAATAATATCGATAATAACCTTGTGAGGGTCGTTAATAAAGGGGATGAGAAGAGCTTTAAGGCTGAGTTCAGGAAACTAACAGAGAATGTGCGCAGATATGGTAAAAAATTGCCGGATGATGTCCTCAAGCCAAGCGATATAATCATACCGCCCGCCGACCTCACGCTTGATGAGGCGCGGGAGATTTTCAAGGGGGACGGGCTGATACAAGGCTAATTGTAATCCTGAGACGTGATGCCCGGACAGATCCTGAGCTCCAGCTATCCAGATGCTTTCAAATTAGGATGCGCCTTTAGGCAGGGTATTTGAAGTCGGAACGGTTATTTGCCCTCATCGCAGCGATCTTTTCTTTGTAGCTTTTAAAATAGCCTTCCATTATCCTGTGCTTCTGGTCATCCCACTGTTTCCTGTACTCATAGAAGTATTCGGATATCTCAAGCACATCGCCAAACAGTTCTGAGTAACAGCTCATCGCTGACGCTTTGAGCTTAAACGGAAGAAGTTCGAATATCCTTATATCATATATTGGCCTGGCTTTCCCGATAAAGCTCTTCAAAAGTTCCAGATTTTTATTGTTATCTTTGATCCTGGTTATTACTGCAACATCTATATCCGAACCTTCCCTGAACTCGCCGGAGACATATGAACCATAAAGAACCACTTCATAATTCCTCAAAAAACCAAGGTCTTTTTTGATTTGTTCGGAATTCATCTTGCTTTATTTGAAGGGTTAACAATTAAACTTAACGATAATGAAATAAACAACAGAAGATGTTACTTAACCGCCACCTTGATCTTCTTCATCTTTTCCGCGACCCTGTCAAAGAATATCTTCTCGGTATCAAGAGGACCGGGATGCGCTTCAGGATGGTACTGCACCGACATTATCTCAAGATATTTATGCTCAAGTCCCTCGACCGTCCCGTCATTGGCATTTTTCTGGGTGATGGATACCTCTTTTCCATCAATGCTGCTCTCGTCCACAGCATAGCCGTGGTTCTGAGATGTGATATGCACGATGCCCCGTTTCAGGTCTTTTACCGGCTGGTTGGCGCCGCGGTGACCGAACTTCATCTTATATGTGTTCCCGCCGAGAGCCAGTGAAATGATCTGGTGCCCCAGGCAGATGCCGAAAATGGGGAGCTGCCCTGCGAGCTCTTTAACGACCGATATGCCGTTCACAGCCTGCTGCGGGTCGCCCGGACCGTTCGATAACAGGATTGCATCGGGCTCATAATTCATAATATCTTTCGCAGGGGTTGTAGCAGGGACTATAGTGACGTTGATCCCCCTGTTATTCAGGCTTTTAATGATATTCCTTTTGACACCAAAATCCATCAGCACCATGCTTCCGCCGTTCTTATTACCATTTACCCGGTACGGCTGCTTGCAGGTGACCCTGCCTACAAGGTCGAGGCTTCCGATATCTGGCTGTTCCCTTGCAAGCCTGACCGCTTCCTCGCCGTCGTCGCTACCTGCTATTATCGCCGCCTTCATAGTGCCGTGCTCCCGTGTTTTTATGGTGAGCATGCGTGTATCGACGCCCATTATACCTGACTTGCCTTCGTCCCTTAAGAACTCATAAATGGAGCGGCGGGATTTATGATGAGATGGGTGGTCGCAGGCTTCTCTCACGACCAGACCTTCAGCCTGCATGTGCTCCGACTGGAAGGTCTCGCCGCTAACGCCGTAGTTGCCGATAAGCGGATAAGTGAACAACAGTATCTGACCCCTGTACGATGGGTCTGTCAGAGCCTCTTCGTATCCCGTATACTGGGTCGTAAAAACAAGCTCGCCCTGAACAATGCCTTCTACGCCAAGCCCTTCTCCTTTAACGAATGTTCCATCTTCAAGACCAAGTACTGCCTTCATCCGTTCTTACACGGTGTAAGCTGGGTAAATATGTTACGATGCAGGAGGAGCGACATTAACACAACAAATACAAAGATTAATGAAGAAGTTCCCAGATATAATATTAATAGGGGAATATGAACAGCGATTGTATATTTTGCAAGATTATTAAAGGGGAAGCACCGGCTGATTTTATTTATAAAGACGAGGACGTGGTCGTCTTTCACAATATAAGACCCTCAGCGCCTGTACATGTGCTGGTAGTTCCGGTTGCGCATATCGAGAGCATCAATGAACTGGAGGAGAAGCACAGCGCTATTATTGCGAAAATGGTACTGAAAGCCAGGGACATAGCAAGGCAACTTGGTATAGCAGATAGCGGTTATAAACTTGTAACAAATGTGGGCTGGGGCGGCGGGCAACGGATATTCCACCTGCATATACATCTCATCGGAGGCTGGAGCAAGGCAGGAGAGCCTGAAATTTTGTGAGTCACAAACATTAAATAGTGCCTGCCCAGATATTGCTCTATATCTGAGTGGGAAATAAATATGCCAATTATTGACAAAGATATCGTGCATTAGACTGGGTGGTAGAGTAAATGTCAACTGTAAACGGTGTAGATGTAAATAAGCTTAATAACCTGATTGATTTTTTCAGGACAAATCCTGAAGTGGCGAACCTTGAGTTCAGGGCTGAGACTGAGTGGGTCAACGGCGCGCACTCAATGACTCAGATTCGAACATCACGCGGCGAAACCTTCACTCTTGAAGCTGATGAGCCGCCTATTCTGCTTGGTACAGATTTAGCTCCCAATGCAGTACAGGCAATGCTTCATGCCCTGGCGTCATGTCTGATTGTGAGTTTTGTTTACAATGCTGCAGCCTGCAATATCAACCTGAGATCGCTGAAACTTGCACTTGAGGGTGACCTGGACCTGCATGCGTTCCTTGGTATCTCTGAGGATGTACGCCCGGGATATCAGAACATCCGCATAAAATTTAAAGTAGAAAGTGATGCACCCAGGGATAAGATCGAGGAACTGCTGGAGCATGCTCAGAGGACCTCGCTGGTCGTAGATATTGTCCGAAACGGAGTGCCGGTGCATATAAGCCTGGAAAAAGGAATTGAAGCTGTAAAAATGCGGGCAAAAGCCGCAGAAGCCGATGAAGTTAGCAGCAGCGATCAGTTCGTGTCCAGATGGCTTTGAACCTGCAATAACAGGAGAACACTATCCACATAAACGTCAAGGTCCGCCAAACTTTCTTTTCCATATACTCTTGATAGCAACATCAGCAAGCTTCAAGTAGGTTCGGTTTAATTAATAGCGATAAAATGAACCTGACACGGCGCAGATTTGTGGGAATGTGTGCAAAAGCAGGGCTTCTGGCAGGAGGGGCAGGGCTGGCCGGTTGCCTGGAAAGGGGACAGGATGCGCAGAATATGACTGCGCAAAACACGACGGTTCAGCAGTCCCCCAAAGTAAAAGGTAATTATATCGATGGCACCTCTGGAGAAGATGCTGAGACCCTGAACTGGATCCTGGCGGCAGACGCATCCTCTTTAGGATATATCGGACTGACGATGGACGGACTCATAGCCTACGATAATAAATACAATATCCTTCGTAGATGGCTAAAAAAGGATATAGAGGCTTCAGATAATGGTTTGATCTATACTGTTGTGCTCAGGGATGATCTTGAATGGAGCGATGGACAACCAGTAACTTCTGATGATTTCGTATATACTATGAAGAACATCATGTTCGCGGACTGGATGGCATACCCTTATGCAGGGGACTGGAAGGAAGAAATGGATGGAAAAACGGTCTTCGTGGAGCCAAGGGTTGAGAATGAGACTACCTTCAGCATCCACCGGAAGACGGCGAACCCGGAATTCCTGTACACCGTAACAGACTTAATGGTGTACCCGAAGCATATAGTATCAAAGTATGAGGGCAGGGTGAAAGAATTTACCCAGGCTCCTGAGCTTAATAATCTCTCCTATACAGGGAACCTGGGGCCGTACAGATTCAAAGAATGGGTGCGGAGCGATAAATTCGTAGTTGAACGGAATCCGGATTATTACCTTGGCAGGGAAAAGGGTGAACCGTATTTTGAAACTTACACCGTAAAGATATTCGGCTCGCCTGCCGCAAGGCATGCTGCCATGGAAGCAGGGGATATTACTTCTACAGATATCGATCCTGAACAGGTAAAGAAGTTCAAGGAAATGAAAGGGATTGTCGTGTATACCATCCCGACGGCGCAATACAGGATAATGCAGTACAACATGCGGGATAACGGCTGGCAGGGTTTGAAGGATAAAAGAGTAAGACAGGCTATCTCCATGGCTGTAAGCAAAGAAGCTATAGTCAACCAGATTTATCTCGGCTTTGGTGAGCCTGCTTTCAGCTTCATACCAAGAACATCTCTATGGTTTGTAGAAGAAGGACTTACAAAGCTTGGGGTAGGAGAGCTTTATAATAAGGTTAAAGCCTTGGAGCTTTTATTTGATGCAGGATATGGAGTAAGAAAAGGCGGGAAGATTGAATTAAGGGATAAAAACGGAAGCCAGATAAAGTTAAAGCTGATAACAAGTACAGGAAGCAAAGTCAATGAATCCATAGCTCTTCTTGTTAAACAGGAGCTTGGGAATCTGGGAATGGATATTGAGGTGAAGCTTGTTCCCTGGGAGATAATGCTTCGGAAATATTACATGAACAAAGTACCCGGAAGCGACCAGCAGCCCGGAAATAATAACGGGCCTAAGGCAGTGAGCGAAGAAACCTGGGACCTTATCATCGCTGGACATATCGTTGATCCTCTCCAGCCTTCAGGCAGTTCGATTTTTTATGCTTCCGATGGCGGTTTGAATATGTATGGCTATTCAAATCGGAAAGTAGATGAACTGTTCGCAAAAGTCCGTACGAAGGAAGCTCTCGATAAAGAAGTCCGAAGGCAGATGTACGGTGAAATATCCGCGATATTGTCAGAAGACCAGCCTGTTGATTTTATAGCTTTCCCTGCTAAGAATATAGCTTATAAGGATAGCGTGAAGGGGATTGACCCGGGCGTAGCGATGGGATATAATTATTATGAGTGGTATTTTGAGTAAGGGAAGAAGTTTTAAGAAGTATCTGATATTATTTTCGTGCCCCTTTAAATATGAGGCCTGATTGAGGCAATCACATGGTCTTTCGCATCTTTTGTTCCATTGACTATAACGATTTTATGTAAAGTGCCATAGTGGGGGTCCTGGATTGATCCGATTACTTCAAACCCTCTTTGTTTATACATATCAATAAGCTCTTCATTGTCAAACGCATAGCCATATATAAAGCTAAATTCATGATAAAACATGTAATAACTGATTAATTTTAACAAAGTGCTGGCATATTTGTTCCCTTTTTTGTCTTCTGTGGTTGCAATTATGTCAAGGAATAATCCTTTATAACTATTGAGGTGCTTTTCATAAAATTGAACAATTGAACAAATCTCACCTTTATCTTCAACTAAATAGACCTTGGCCGATGAATGCTCCTGGTTTTTGAAAAAATCTGAAAGGGAATTCTTGTCGATGTTTGGATCCCCGCATCTGAAATCTTTTTTACAATCTTCACAGGATATTTTTCTAACTATTCCCTTTGAATATGTTCGAATTGGATAGTCGCTCCATGGAAAATATACTTTAGTATCCGCTTCAATCTCAAAAACAAATATATTTGGAACTACTGATGAATTCCTGCGCATTAACAGGGAGAATAATTTTATGTCAGCTGCACCCAGATTTACTAATTTCTTAAATACATTAATGAAAGTTTTCCCGGTTATTGTTGTATCATCACAGACGAGTATCCTGTTACCTTTTATTTTTGAGCCATTTGAAATATGGATATCCTCGTTTTTCAGCGCACATGATACTATATCTTTGTAACTCCAATATTTCTCAAGTCGTTTAGCTATCTGTTCTCCACCACTACCAATCGCTAAAACAATATAAGAATCAAATCCTTCGTGGATTAATTTTTTGTGAATCTGGCGCAGACCATTGTCTATGCTATTTTCGTCAAAAAAGACTTCCCTCAAAAAAATCGTCTCTTAAAAAGCTATTCTTCTTTTTTACTCTCAATCTTACAAAGGGTCTGCGGACTTACCATCGGTGACTTTTCAACCAATTCGCCCCAGCCCTCGGCAAAACAATCAATACACATATCATTCAATTGAGGGTGCTCTTCACCAAGATGTATCCCACACGACTTGCATTCCGAGACCATAATTGCTCCTATAAACAGATTAATTAGAACATTCTATCATTGATTATTATTCGTATTAATACTTATTGCTTCGATTTTTGTTCATATAATTTTTATGTAAATAGTATATTAAATTATTAATTCTGTTTTTCCTATTTATAAGCTATTAATATTGTTTTCTCCCGAAATACTTTATTATACGGTTTTTATTTCATCTTTTGTATGTGCATAAACTCTGTAAGTAGTAAGCACCTATGAGCCACCTCTTTCCCTCAGGAGTATATGTACCCTGAGAGCCCTGCGCCAACTTTAAAATAACCCCCGTGCCAATATAACTCCCCACATGAAAAAAGGCTACATCGCCGAGCGCCTCCTCTACACCCTCCTGATAGTCTGGGGCGTCATGACTGCCACTTTCATTATCCTCAGGATAGGTCCGGGCTCGCCAGCCGATAGATATATCGCAAATATCGGCGCCGGGCACAATGTTACACAGGTCACGGCTGCGATAGAAGCAAGATACGGGACGGATAAGCCGCTTTATATGCAGTATTTTGAATACATGGGCTCCCTCCTGCACGGGGACTGGGGATGGTCCTTCTCCACATCTATGCCTGTGGCGGAGTTAATTAAAACCCACTGGGTTTACTCATTCCAGCTTATTCTCCTCTCCTCGATTTTTGCGATAATCCTCGGCATCCTGATAGGCATATACTCGGCGGTTAAAAAAGGCACGAAAGCGGATTACATCGCCACGTTCTTCTCTTTTGTCGGCATCTCGATACCGAATTTCTGGCTCGGCATAATGCTGATTCTAATATTTTCTGTAAGGCTGGGCTGGTTCCAGACGTATTACGATACGGGCTTGCCCATGTTCTCCCTGGAGAACCTGAAGGCGCTGGTGCTTCCGGTCGTAACCCTGGGCACGGGGATGGTGGCAGGCTACAGCAGGTATGTGAGGTCATCCATGCTTGAGAACCTGCGCAAGGACTTTGTGAGGACGGCGCGCGCCAAGGGGCTGCCTGAGCATGTGGTCATCGGAAAGCATGTGTTCAGGAATGCGCTGCTGCCGGTCGTGACGATCATCATGTGGGATATGAGCGCCATTGTTTTCGGGGGCGCTTACCTGACAGAGGTAATTTTCGGGATACCTGGGCTTGGCAGGATTTCCTTCAATGCCATATTCGCAGACGATTATGCAGTTGTGGTGGCTGTGACCCTGATTGGTGCTTTTGTCACCCTGTTCTTTAACCTGATTACAGACATTGCATATACCCGTCTTGATCCGAGGGTTAAGTATGATTAGATTTAATGTAAGGTTATCAGCGTTAATCACAGTAAAGACACTGATAAAAAAATTAACAACGAACTTACAACGAACTTACAACGAACTTACAACGAACTTACAACGAACTCACAACGAACCAGAGGAGTGATTAGCCGTGATTATTGCAGGGAATCACCGGGATAAGCTAAAAAACAACAAACCTGCGATGCTTGGACTTGTTTTCGTAATCCTCCTTTTTGCAACTGCTATTTTAGGTCCCTTTGTAACAAGCAACCCAAATGAGATTAACTTTAACGATAAAAACCTCCCGCCTTTAGGCTTCAGTATCGAGCAGTCGGTCTACAACATAAAAACCCAGGAACTTGAGACGACCGGGAGGCAGGGCAATTGGGAGCATCCCCTCGGCACGGACGATAAAGGAAGAGATATGCTGGCCATGCTTGTTTCAGGCGCGCGTGTATCGCTTGAAGTTGGTTTTCTTGCCACGGGCATTGCGATTCTTATCGGGACTCTGATTGGTGTCATTTCCGCTTATTTCGGGGGCTGGCTCGATAACGTCCTCATGAGGTTTACTGACGTCATCATGACTTTCCCATTTTTCCTTTTACTTGTGCTTATAGTCTATATGTACGGAGCAAGCATTGTCTTTATCATACTCGCGATCGGTCTCACAGGCTGGACCGGTGCTGCAAGGCTTGTACGGAGCGAAGTCCTGTCGCTTCGAACGCTGGATTTCATAACAGCCTCAAAAGCCCTGGGGGCAAGCGACCTTCGCGTGATTCTTCACCATTTAATCCCGAACACACTTAGTTCTATCATAGTCATAGCAACGCTCTCAATCCCCGGCGTGATCCTCGCAGAGGCTGCGCTTTCATTTATCGGTCTTGGCGATCCGGGTGTGACGAGCTGGGGAAGGGTGCTGAATGCAGGTCAGGACAGCCTTGTAACGACGTGGTGGGTTGCAGTTGAGCCTGGAATACTGCTCTTTCTCACGGTTCTTGCTTTCAACTTTTTAGGAGATGGTCTGAGGGATGCCCTTGATCCAAAAAGCGAATGATGCCGGTAATAAAGTGTTGAGCGTTAGCAACCTCAGTACATATTTCATTACAAAAAAAGGCGATGTAAAGGCAGCAGATGATATCTCCTTTGAACTCTGGAAGGGAGAAATCCTGTGCATCATTGGCGAATCCGGCTCTGGCAAAACAGCCACAGCGCTATCGATTTTAAGATTGATAGAAAAGCCCGGAAAGATAATTTCCGGGAGTATTTTATTTAATGGGGCAGATATCCTGAAATTGCCCGAAAAAGAGATGCGAAGTATACGCGGTAACAAAATCTCCATGATATTCCAGGACGCATCATCCTCGCTAAACCCGGTAATGCGAATAGGGGACCAGATAACCGAATCTCTTGTTCTGCATCTAAAATTAAATAAAAAAGAAGCAAGAGCAAAAGCTTTGGAACTTTTGGTTTCAGTGGGTATCCCGCATGCCAGGGAGCGCTTCGATGAGTATCCCCACCAGTTCTCAGGCGGGATGAAGCAGAGGGTAATGATCGCGATGGCTTTATCATGCAGCCCTGAAGTGCTTATAGCCGATGAGCCGACTACAGCCCTTGATGTAACAATACAGGCACAAATCCTTGATATTTTTAAAGGATTAAAAAACACTACTTCGATATTATACATAACCCATGACATCGGGGTTGTTTCAGAAATTGCGGACAGGATTATAGTGATGTATGCCGGGAAGTTCATTGAAAAAGGAGATGCGAAGGAGGTTTTAAGCTTTCCGGGACATCCTTACACCCGTGCATTGGTCAACTGCCTGCCTTCTGAAAAAAGTAAAGGAAGACTTGTTTCGATCCCGGGCACCATACCGGGCCTGATAGACCTGCCTGAAGGCTGTGTATTCAGCCCGAGATGCCCGGATGCAATGGAAACATGCAGAAAGAAAACGCCCGCTGAGGTGAAAATTTCAGATAAACATTCTGTGAGGTGCCATCTTTACGGGGCTGCTTGAAGTTATTGATATTAAAAAATATTACCCCCTGACCCGTGGTTTCCTTTACTCAAGGGCAGCAGGGGAGGTAAAAGCAGTAGATGGCGTTTCTTTTTACGTAAACAAAGGAGAAATCCTCGGTCTTGTGGGAGAATCTGGGTGCGGCAAATCTACGCTTGGAAGGACTCTTATCAGGTTGGAGGAGCCAACATCAGGCAAGATCCTGTACAACGGAACCGATATCTTAAGCCATGACAGGAAAAAACTGAAATGGTTCAGAAAAGAGGTGCAGATGATCTTCCAGGACCCTCATTCAAACCTTGACCCCAGGCTGACAGTAGGCGAGTCCATCGGCGAGGCGCTAATTATACATGAAATAGGAGATTGCGGGTCAAACGTTGCTAGATTAATGGAAAAGGTGGGACTTCCGCCGGATTTTGCTTCGCGATACCCTCATGAGCTGAGTGGAGGCCAGAAACAAAGGATCGGGATTGCGCGGGCTTTAGCAGTCCAGCCGAAGCTTATTATCGCAGATGAGCCGGTGAGCGCGCTTGATATTTCTATCCAGGCACAGATTCTCAACCTGTTGATAGACCTGCAAAAAGAATATGGTCTGACTTACATTTTTATAGCTCATAATCTCTCGGTTATCCGACATATCGCTGACAGGGTCGCTGTTATGTATCTCGGGAAGATCGTAGAGCAAGGGACTACAGATGTGATTTTCAGCAGTCCTTTACATCCGTATACCCGGGCTCTGCTGTCTGCCATTCCCGGTAAGAATACTGAACGATTGCAATTACAGGGAGAGGTTCCCTCTCCGATAAACCCTCCGAAAGGATGCAGGTTCCATACACGCTGCCCGAGAAGAATGAAAGTATGTGAAGAGCTTGAACCTGCGGTTACGGGGATCAAGCACACCGTAGCATGCCATTTATATAAGTGAACAATCTGGAATATCTGAAATTATCGCTTGACCGGAAATCTCAAGAAAAATATAATAACCCATGAAAACCGTTTGTATGCTATGAAAATTGCTGTTGTATTTGACAGCGCAGGAACACTGCTGCGCATGTACCGCGTGGCGAAAAACATAAAAACCGGAGAATACCTGCACGAGCTGGTATCAACCGAGTTCGTCGGGAAAAAGCCGTACTGTGCCATCCTGGTAATGCAGGTGGACTCAAATAAACTCGTTAACTGCCCGCCGAATATGCTTATTTCTGATTTTATCAGGAAATACAATATCGACATCGAGGTCGGATGTTCAAGAGCCCTGATAGATAAAGCCACGGCCGAAGCTGTTGTTGGGAATGATACAACATCTACAATGAAAGATCTTCAGGATGTAATGGCTGCTGTCAAAAGTAAATGCAAGGATATTTTCTATATGGGCGTGGGGCTGATCATTGACGTAGAGACAAATAGCATCCCGTATGTCATCTGCACGGGCGGAAAGGTATATTCCAACACCCCTCTTGTGATAAGGACCCTTACTGAGAAGAATGTAGGGATATATATTGCATCTGGCGATAGCATGCGAAATCTCTCGGCGCTTGCCATGAATGTGTGCTTACCCCTGCAATGCGTGTTCGAGATAGCCACGCCGAAGAAAAAAGAAGAGATAGTAAAGAGCCTGAAACAGCAGTATGATAAGGTCATCATGGTGGGCGACGGGATAAACGATGTACTGGCGATGCGTGCCGCTGACCTCGGAGTGCTCTCGATACAGCAGACAGGGAAATGCCCGACCGGGCTTTGCGAGGAGGCGGATATGGTGATAAGGGATATCAAGGAGATAATCGGGATTATTGAGAAATATTTTTAAATTAGAAATGCCAGTTTTTTAATTGGATTGGATATTCTCCATACGATTAATGGGAATAAACCACAAGTATTAAAGGGTATGATTGCTATATTAGAACTCCGAATGAGTAATACGCATAACTCTGATTCATTGGGCACCATTTTACATGTTGGGAGCTACGTACTCTACCAAGCAACAGGTACGAAAGGTTATGTGACTGAACTCATGTCGGATGATGAAGGTACATGGGCGCTTGTTGATAAGACTGATCTGTATTATAAGACAGAAGTCCTTACAGTAATCGAAAAAGTGGAGGAGAAAGAGATTAAAGAGAAGGCTTTCACTCGTGAGGAAGTGGGCGAGAAATTAGAAAAAGAAAAGGAAGCAGCTCCGACTGAGATGAGCGATGTGAGTGTGGAGAGCGGCGGGTAAAGTAGATACCAAAAGTGTACGATTTAAAAAGTGTATATATAAGAAAGAGCTACGCTGAGCCGCGGATTATTTTATAATGTATTATCATGTATAATTCGTAAACTTTAAGTACTATTAAGGAATAGAATGGGTGTACAAGGGATTGTAATGGTTGATCGATACAATAAAAAACAATGCGGGTGCGAGTTAAATAGAACGTAAACATCTTTTTTCGAGTTCTAAGCTCTCCTGTGTTGTTTGTCGCTCTTGTTGTATCGCTGCCAGATGACCAATGTCTTGGAAAAATAAAACATAGGAGGTAAATAAACGTGGCTGACAACATAGACCTATATAGCGACAGAGGAGCAAAGCTCAAATCAGGCGTTGACTTAATGGCAATAAGCCCGATGAGAAATGCCGCTATCAAGAAAATAGTCACCGGTATAAAGCGAACAGCTGCCGTTGACTTGGCTGGAATCGAAAAAACCTTAGCAACCTCATCAATCGGTGGCAAAGGCAGAAAGATCCCAGGAAGAGAAATGAAGCTGGATATTGTAAAGAATGCTGAGAAAATCCGCAGCAGAGTTGCAGACCTGGTAAAGGTGGACGACAGCGACGACACCAATGTAGAATCCTTAAACGGTGGCAAGCAGTTGCTGGTTCAGGTACCCTCACCAAGGATCGATGTAGCAGCAGAGTATGTATCATCATTGACCTGCGCAGCATCAGCAACCACACAGGCAATAATCGACACATTCAATATCGGAATGTTCGATTCACCAACAATCAAGTCCGCAGTCTGGGGACAGTACCCGCAGACACTCGATATGGTAGGCGGCAACGTAAAGTCAATTGTCGAAATCCCACAGAAAGATGAAGGCTTTGGCTATACATTGAGAAACGTCATGGCAAACCACCTTGCAGCAACATGCAAGTTCAATGCTATGAACACAGCCGCACTGTGCTCAACACTTGAGACCGTAGGTGTTCACGAAATGGGTGATGCACTCGGTATCCAGGAGAGACACAGATTACTGGCATACGGATTACAGGGTTTAAACGCAAACAACCTCGTTTACGGAACAGTAAAAGCCCAGGGCAAGACCGGAACAATCGGTACCGTAGTCCATGCAATTGTCGAGAAGGCACTTGCAGATAAGATAATCAGCGCAGATAAGAAATTTGCATCCGGCTATACAACATACAAGACATCCGATGTAGGCAAGTGGAACGCATATTGCGCAGCAGGCACCATGGCAGCAACCATGATCAACTGCGGTGCGATGAGAGCCCCACAGTCAGTATCAGCAGTATTGCTGTACTTCAACGATATCGTTGAGAAAGAGACCTCACTCCCAGGATGCGACTTCGGCAAAGTGCAGGGTGTTGCAGTAGGATTCTCCTTCTTCAGCCACTCCATATACGGAGGCGGCGGACCAGGCACATTCAACGGCAACCACGTAACCACCAGGCACTCAAAGGGTCTTGGTGTGCCATGCGTAGCAGCAGCAGTTGCTCTTGACGCAGGCGTTCAGATCTACAGCCCGGCAAAGACATCACAGTTAGTAGGAGATGTCTTCAGCGCAGTAGAAGAGTTCAGAGAGCCAATAAAGGCAATCGCGGAGGCCGTATAAGTTCGGAGAATTGAATGGCAAAAACTGCTTCAGTCACGGATAAACCCATACAAATCAGAGTGTTCCCAAAACGATTATTACTGCCGGAGACCGCTGAAAAAATCTTAAATGAGATCGATCAGGTTAAAGGCGTAATAAGAATGCTCATCAATGGTAAAAATCTACCCAGAAAGG
The DNA here is from genome assembly GCF_900196725.1 of Candidatus Methanoperedens nitratireducens. Lineage (GTDB taxonomy): Archaea > Halobacteriota > Methanosarcinia > Methanosarcinales > Methanoperedenaceae > Methanoperedens > Methanoperedens nitroreducens_A. Next base: position 14,276 of record NZ_FZMP01000185.1, read on the forward strand.
TCACATTCGGTCCTGGAACGGGCTCAGATGTAAACCATCCCAGCAGGATAATAATCCATGTCGGGGGCTGCGCATTCGAATTGCATGTTATTGTGGGAGAAATATTGGTAGAAGTGGAAGATGAAAGTGCCGTGGAGGAACTTAAAAAAGCGTGCGAGCGAGCGCTACCTTTCTCGTTTGAATTCAAGCGAGGGCACTTCATAAAGAGAAGACCCACTTTGACCGATTACGGCAAGTACGGGTTCAAAAGCAAGACTGATGAAAGCATCAACCTTGAAGATGAACGAATGCTTGGCTTAGTTGATCCCCATGCAAAAGTGGAAACAAACCTGTGCATGGTTAAAGCAGAGGACAGTAACGCATGAGTTTATCCAGGAAAGAGCAGAAGAAAGCAATTCAAATATAATTAGGAGGAAAAAATATGGCTTACAAACCACAATATTATCCTGGCAATACCTCACCTGCCAAGAATAGAAGAAAACACATGTCAAATGACCTGGAGAAAATGCGCGATGTTTCGGATGAGGACTTAACCGCAATTCTCGGTCACAGAGCACCAGGTTCTGACTATCCCAGCACACACCCACCACTCTCAGAGATGGGTGAGCCGGATGACCCGGTAAGAGAGGTTGTAGAACCAACCCCAGGTGCAGCAGCAGGCGACAGAGTAAGATATGTACAGTTCGCTGACTCAATGTACAATGCACCTGCCACACCGTACTTCAGATCGTACCACGCAGCAATCAACTTCAGAGGAGTTGACCCAGGCACACTGTCAGGCAGAGAGGTCAATGAAATGAGAGAGAGGGACCTTGAAGAGTTCTCCAAGAGAGTGTGCGAGACCGAAATAACAGACTGGGGTCTTGCAGGCATGAGAGGCTGTACAGTGCATGGCCACTCCCTGAGATTACAGGAAGATGGAACCATGTTCGATATGCTGGACAGGCGCAGACTCGAAGGCGGCAACATCGTGATGGACAAAGACCAGGTTGGTGTACCAATCGACAGAAAGGTCAACCTTGGCAAACCAATCAGCGAGTCGGAAGCTGCCAAGAGAACCACCATGTACAGAGTGGACAATGTGTCCTTCAGAAGCGACAAGGAAGTAGTCGAACACGTACAGAGAGTCTGGGAGTTAAGAACAAGATATGGCTTCCAGCCAAAGGCGTAAGAGGTGAGTCAAATGGCAGAACCAAGATTTAAGAAAGCAATGGAAACGAAGTACGCAAAGGAATGGGGCTCCAACAAGGTCGGCTCAACAGCCAAGAGCAAAATAACCGATAAGAAGACCAAGTACCTGAGATTGGGCTATACCCAGAACCCAAGAAAGGTAGAAATGGCAAAGTGCGGAGCTGCAATCACCAAGAAGAGAGGATTACAGGCATATGATCCAAAACTTCACCTTGCCGGTATCCCCATGGGTCAGAGACAGTTGACCCCGTACACAATATCCGGAACAGATATCGTATGCGACGGTGACGATCTCCACTTCGTCAACAATGCAGCAATGCAGCAGGAATGGGACGATATAAGGAGAACATGCATCGTAGGACTTGACCTGGCACACGAGACTCTTGAGAAGAGATTGGGCAAGGAAGTTACCCCTGAGACAATCAACTACTATCTCGAAGTCTTGAACCACGCCATGCCCGGAGCAGCAATTGTTCAGGAGCACATGGTCGAGACCCATCCGGCACTGGTAGATGACTGCTATGTGAAAATATTCACAGGCGATGAGACCCTGCAGGATGAAGTCGATAAGCAGTTCGTTATCAACATCGACAACGAATTCCCTGATGCACAGGCAAAGCAGATCAAGGCAGGAATAGGCAAGACCTCCTGGCAGGCAGTGCACATCCCGACCATTGTCACAAGGACAGAGGACGGACCAGGCACAAGCCGCTGGATGGCAATGCAGGTCGGTATGACCTTTATCAGCGCATATCACATGTGCGCCGGTGAAGCAGCAGTCGGTGAACTTGCATTCACAGCCAAACACGCAGGACTTGTCGAAATGGGTGATATGATCCCGGCACGCCGCGCACGCGGACCAAATGAGCCCGGAGGATTGTCCTTCGGTCACATGTGCGATATCGTACAGACAAGCAGAAAGACACCCGATGACCCATGCAACGTCGTATTACAGCTGGCAAGCGCAGCAAGCATGCTGTATGACCAGATCTGGCTCGGCGGCTACATGTCAGGCGGTGTCGGTTTCACAATGTATGCAACACCAGCATACACCAACGATATCCTGGATGACTATGTGTACTGGGGCGCAGACTATTGCCAGAAGAAGTACGGCAAGCCAGGAAGCGCAAAGGCAACCATCGAGACTGTCAAAGATATCGGCACAGAAGTAACCCTGTACGGTATTGAGGCATACGAGAAGTACCCGACCACACTCGAGGACCACTTCGGTGGCTCACAGAGAGCTACAGTGCTCGCAATCGCAGCAGGCACTGCAACAGCAATGGCAACCGGACACAGCAATGCCGGTCTATCAGCATGGTATCTGAGCATGTACCTGCACAAAGAGGCATGGGGCAGACTCGGATTCTACGGATACGACCTGCAGGATCAGTGCGGTGCAACCAACGTCTTCTCACTCGGCTCTGATGAGGGCTGCCTTGGAGAGGTCAGAGGTGCTAACTACCCGAACTACGCAATGAACGTAGGTCACCAGGGTGGATACTCCTCAGTAGTTTGCGCAGCACATGCTGGAAAGAAGGATGCCTTCTGTGCGAACCCGCTGGTCAAGAGCTGCTTCGCAGATGACCTGGTCAACTTTGACTTCGCGGATCCGAGAGGAGCATTCGGCAAGGCGGCACTCAGAGAGTGGGACCGCTGCGCCGGTGAGAGAGCATTCGTTATCCCGGCAAAGTAAATCGCTAAGTAGGCTTTATGCCTACTTTTCTTATTTTTTTGGGATACAAGATTAAATGGAAAAGAATATATCATAGTTTAATGTTCATAGCGGTGTGATTATTATGGCAGAAGCAAAAGCAGAACCTAAAAAAAAGCAGAAGGTACCAGGTGAAGTAAAATGTAGTTACTGTGACGGCACAGGAAAACACCAGGACCAGACATGCGTCGTCTGCGGCGGCTCAGGAAAGGTGGAAGTAGTTGACATGACACAAAAGTGCCAGTGGTGCAAGGGCAGAGGTTATTTGATGAAAGGAATCCCGTGTACCGTATGCGGTGGAACGGGCTTCACAAGACCTGTTAGCAAGCAGCGGCTGTTTTAAAGGGAAAGAGGGGGTTAAAATTATCCCCTATCTTCTCACTATATCCTTAAACTCATAAAGTTTGCAGTTGAGTCTGTAAATTAAATAAAAAAAAGACTATTACCGTCTTTTGTAGTTATACTTCTCACTCAGTTTTTTGTATATATAATCATGCGCGTTGTTCACGGACTCTAATTCCCCGCGCAGCACCAGAAGATTTTCCGATTCTACATCTATCGTTTTAAGCGCACATTTTCGTGTGGTGACTTCTAAATTGTATTTCTCCACCGCTTCCATGATTACTTTGTATGGAACTCCCGGAGGTAGAACAAGATCATATACACCTTCAAGCGCTTTCTCTTTCTCATCAACAACAGTTCCATCATCTTCGATAAATTCATCGCCAACTTGTTTAGGTTCACTATCTGCCATAGAAATCACTTTTTAGTATGAAATCTTTATTAGGTTACATAAAGCTTATGGTGCACCTATGTTTACAAAGCTAATATTCCCTCCCCAGTGGATCCCAACCCAGCCTTATTTAAGCCTTCCTTCGCTTACCGCCTTCCTGAAAGCCAATAACTGCGATGTGGAGCAGATGGATATCAATGTAACCTTCTATGACGAGATATTGAGTAAAAAGGGGCTTTCTCCTTTCTACGAGCGGGCTTATTCGAAATTCCAGGAGCTTGAATCCAGAAAAGAATTGCTGCCTGAGCTTCAAAAACAGTACCATGCATTAGGAAGTTCTATACTTTATGGCGAATACGTCCTTGAAGAGATAGATAACTCAAAAAAAATCCTGAGAGATAAAGAGGATTTTTACGATTACGAAGAACATTTCAGCGCCTTTAAGATACTTAAGCTCGGGCTTAAGCTTGTTTCATCAGCTTATTATCCTACGAACCTGACTTTTAATGATTATCATATGCGCTACTCATGCCGCTCAAGCATGGATGTGCTTTCTGCCATAAATGATAAAGAAGAAAATCTTTTTATTGATTATTTCAAGAAAAATACGGTTTTGGAGGTCATGAAGAACAAACCCGGACTAATAGGCATCTCGATAATCAATACAAGCCAGTTGATCCCGGGATTAACCCTTGCCAATTTAATTAAAAAAGCCAGCGGGAATGTGCATATTAACATCGGTGGCAGCGTTTTCACGCGCCTTATCAATGAGATACGCCAGAATAATGAGCTGTTCTCGGTTTTTGACAGCGTGATCGTACATGAGGGTGAAACTGCCTTAGTGGGTCTAATTAAACATTTAAATAATGAACTTGATATAAAAGAGGTTCACAATCTCATCTATAAAAAGGGTTCAGAGGTCAGGGTCAACAGGATCAATTCGGAAGGGGAAGATATCAACTCATTACCGACACCATGCTTTGATGGTTTACCTTTTGACCGGTATTTATCGCCCGAGCTCATCCTTCCTGTGCTTTCATCGAGAGGATGTTACTGGAGACGCTGTACGTTTTGCGACCACAGCTATGGTTATTCCGGGAATTACAGGCCCAGGGATACCGGACTGTTATATAATGATCTTGAAAACTTAAAAGCTAAATATAAAACAGGATTTTTCACGTTCCAGGATGAAGGTATATCTCCAAAATTGATCGGCGCTTTATCAGATAAAATAATTGAACACGATCTTGATATATCCTGGCTGGCTGATTCAAGGTTTGAGCCTGCATTTTCTGCTGAACTCAGTAATAAGATCGCTGAGGCAGGATGTAAGATGCTGTATTTCGGGCTGGAATCGGCAAGTGACAGGATCCTGGCGTGCATGGATAAGGGGATAAAAAAAGAAAACGTCCTGAAAATATGCAAATACAGCAATGATGCGGGTATATGGACGCACCTCTTTTTGATATTCGGATTTCCTACAGAGACACCTGATGAAGCAGGGGAGACTATTGATTTTATCCTGCGAAACAGGAATATAATCCGTTCAATGTCCTTCGGCAGTTTCCAGCTTACCAAACATTCAAAAGTATTCGAGAATCCCGCATCATTTGGTGTCAGTAAAATAATCCGAAATGATGACATAGACCTGTCGCTATGGTACGAGCATGAAACCAATCAGGGTATGTCGAAAAAGGAAACGGATGAACTGATACAGGAGTTCTACTATAAACTCTCGCTCCAGTACCGGGATTTTCCAATATGGAGCAATCTTGACAGGGAACATCTTTTCCTGTACATCTCCCACTACAAGGGTTCCGGGAAGAAAGTCCCGGAACTGTCTGAACTTATTGAAAAAATATACAAAAAGCACACAATTGATAAACCCGCAATTACTCCCTTAAAAAATATTGAGATATATCCGATTCTTAAAGAAGGGGTTTTTATCGGAACGTTCAACTTCAACTGGGCGCTGATACATCACGCAATGATGGAAGGGATTTTTTTAAGTGGGGATTTGCAAAAGGAACGGACAAATGTACTATTTGACACTAATAATAACAGGATATTAACAGTCCCCGATCTTGCTAAGGATATTATTGGTAAAAGCAACGGAACATTGAATTTACCGGAAATAATTGAGATGCTCAAAGAAAAGTACAAATTGCCTTATGGTGAAGTAGAGCTTAAATGTAAAAACTTTTTAAATAGTCTTGTAGAAAAAAATATCCTCTCAATAAGATGATGTTATCACTCCAGAACAGGGTATATTTTGACTTACTTTGCTCTTGGCTTTATCTTATCCGAGCCGCAGTGAGGGCATGCAGGGTTCGGGTTCTTCATCATGAATGTTTTCTTGCATGACATGCAATAGAACATCCCGCTCTCTTTTGCCATTCGTTCGAGGTCTTCAGGCATCAATGAGAATGGCACATACGTGCTGCACATGGGTCCAACCTCCTTCTTTCATGATTGTATTTGATGTTAGCCACTTTTGTATTAAAGCTTTTGCTGACCATAATAGTTCTCTGAATTAAAACAAAAATAACCAATAGACATTGGAAAGATACACTATAAGCAAAGGCTGATTGAGCCACTGACCCATTCAAGTACATCTCTCCCATATGTCTATTGAACTCCACACTCGCATTTATTCAAGCCTGACCTTAGCTACTATTTCTCTCCAGGTACCGGTGCTGAGCGGCTTCTCAGCTGCTCCATGAACTTCTTCTGCCTCTCTTTCTCGGCTTCTGCAACCTCTGGTTTTTTGACCTTCTTGGCAGCTTCAGAAAGTTCCATCGAGCTTTCTATTCCAACCATTATTTTTCACCTCCTTTCAATTCATTAACGCTATCTTAAATTACATTTTTGATGGATGTCTCGGTTTTTATTAAAGAATATACATTACTTCATCGCAGCAGACGATCGGGCTTTCGCTATCAGTTGTACATAAGACTTCACAGCCGCAAACCGTACAATAATACGTTTCGCCTTTACTGGCTCTTGCCATTTTCTTTCCTTTTTTCGGCTTTGCTTTCGCTTTAGTCTTTACTGGTTTAGCCGCTTTGACTTTTACAGGTTTACGGGCTCTTAATTGCGCCAGGAACTTATCCTGTCTCTCTCTTTCTGCTTCTGCGACTTCCGGTTTTTTGACTTTCTTAGCAGTCTCAGCCTGTTCCAATGTGCTTTCCAGTCCAACCATTTATTTTACCTCCTGTTCTATTATGGTTTTATATCTGACTCACTCTTCTCAGTATGATCTTTTCATTATCAATTTCAACATTGATTTCAGCACCTTTTTCAACAGGTAAAGGAAACTGGGAATCGTTGACGATTTTTGATTCAATAAGTAACTTAAAACTGCTCGCCGGGGGTACGGCTATAACCCTCCCTCTTCCTCTTAACAACTTAACCTCCCTTAATTGTAATATTTATTAATTACGTACCTGTATTTATACCTTTCTGCGTACCTGTTTTTTACTTTCCCCTACAGCCTGAGACCGGGTCAATCATCATAATTCCTGTGCATTTATTAAATAAGCACTAAATAGATAAACAATAACGATGTAGTTAAAACTTGCTTGAATATATAACTTATAAGTATATTCAGCTAGGATAGAAAATGAGCACTCTTGTAATAAGGGGATAGGCTGGAGTCGGAATGGATAGGACAGGTTTGCATTTAATACAGCTGATAATATCTGATAGAGAGAAACTTCCTGCCCGTCTTCTTACAGGCATAACTGTTTTGCTTTTGATTCTTGCCGGTACCCCCTTTTTTAATACAGATACCAGTGGGGTAGATGCAGCCGAAAGTCCTTATGCATCTCCTTCTATCTCCAACCTGACAAACTCCGTACCCACCTCCAGCGGCTCGTTTATTTTCTGGGATACCAATATATCCAGCAATAACCGGGTATATTATGGTCTGAATGAAGCTGATGTCAATAACCTGACAAACGGGAGCTGGAGCATCTGGGATAATGATACATTTAATGTAATAGTAAGACTATCCGGCCTGTCCGCGAACACCACATATTATTATAAGCCTGAGAGCTGGTATCTCGATGCGGTCAATGATTCGATATCTTCCGGCTTGCTCTTAACACTCAAACCCGGGGTATGGACAAGCCCCTCGGAATACATGGTCAGCCCGCCAGAATGGACCGGTTCGCCTGTTAACTTCAGGACTGTTAATATATCCGCGGCAATCCTGAATAATGTTAGCGGACGCTATGTACACGGTCTCTCACTGGAAGCTGTTATCTATAATAACACAGGCGCCGAGATCGGAAGAACGAACCTGAGCGGTTCAGGTCCTTATTCCGGGAGCTTCATACTGCCTGATTATCTGGATGAAGGCGGATATGTTGTAAGGATTACTGATCATCCCAATATCGCCGGAGAATTCAGCGTCCTTAGATGGGGATGCGCAAACTGCCACATGGGTGAAGGAGACAACTATCCTTCCACATTCAACGCTACAACAGTTCATCCCGAACATTTTGAGACTACGGATATAAACACAGTACACTGTGGTGATGACCTGTGCAACACTCAAACAACGTATACCTCCACGCAGCAGTGCCAGCAATGTCACCCTTTCAAAGCCCCTAGCTGGGCAGGCCATCCATATCCAAGACAACCTGTCGAATGCAGTGGTTGCCATAAATCTCCATCCGGTGGGAATGCTGCACTTGTCTGTGAGAACTGCCACGGCGACAGGACAACGACAGAAAGTGTTCTTGCTCCACGCTATGGACAGGATAGGCATTACCAGAACGAGACATGCAATGATTGCCATAATAATCTGACCAGCCTGATAACTAAACCGAGCTGTACAACCTGCCATCCGAGACCGGGTTCGATACTCAATGGCACAGCCATTCCCGATTCCATTCAAAATACATCTCATTCCCTCGGCAAGACGGTACCCTGCGGTCTGTGCCATAACCGGGAGCACGATGTAAAATCCCTCTATACCCTGGACACTACGGTATGCAGGACATGCCATACAGGCATAACCCATAATATGGGGGCACAGTGCACAGCCTGCCATGGGAGTGACCCGCATAATATAACCATTGTTGCGGGTCCGAACTGTATAGATTGTCATGATATAGGGAAGGTTGCAAGCCACCAGATAAACAGTTCAGCCATGAACTCAAGCAATGCCATCCATGCCAACCTGAACAGGAATGCGACTAACTCAACAGGGATACCAGCCGAGAACAAGAAATGCTGGGGATGCCATGATTCCAATGGGAGCCAGCCATCCGGCGTTAGCATGGGAGACAGGTTCACAAACCCATACAAGTGTTATGACTGCCACAACGCCATAGGTAAACCGTATAACAATGTCAGCAGTGCCCCGAACGTAAGCCAGCACTTCCTGAACGGGACCAGTATAAAGGCAGCATTAAATGCCTCAGATAATTCTTCCTCCTGTATAGTATGCCACAACCTGACCGAGATGAAAGTGGATTATACAGGCGATAACTACGGTACTGACTTTTCATTTCCTTCCCACTATGGCAAAAGCAGGGCGCTTGACCCGCAGGTTCGGCAGGGGAATGCTACCGACTGCGCCTACTGCCATCAAAATACCAGCACGGCTTTCGTTGTGGCAATGATGGATTTGAACAACAGTAACATCTCTAACCACAGCATGCGTTATAATAGCTCAAATCCGCCCTGCGTTCAATGCCACAATTCCGGCTGGATACATAACTCCACTCTCACCAAACCCGCCCTTACTCTCCCCAACTCAACATTCTGCCTGTCATGCCATGGCAATAATGGCAGCGGAGGCACGAATTACTCAGGTATGGTTACCGGCATCAGGGAGAAGCATAATAATACGATAAATTGTACCGAATGCCATTTCAACAGCAGCCGGGATATCCATCCTGTTAAGTATCTCCAGCCGGATGAGAGTTACAGTACAGGCAATTCCACGGGCGTTAATTGCACTAACTGCCACCAGGGTACTGCGTTTTATCCGGGCCTGTCAAAAATACCGCCAAAGATACCGTCTCCATTGCATCACAGTGATAATCCCTCCAACGGGACGCGCTGGAACTCAACGGGATACTGGGACAATACATCGGAGATCACAGCATGTATTTACTGCCATAATGATACCAGACATAAAGCAGCGGCTCTTGGCAGACCTGAAAGCTGGAGGGGGGACAATAAAGTCAATTCAAGCATTACAAATACAAGTAACTGGTGCGCAGGCTGCCATTACCAGGGATATACAAGCGGCGGAAAGAATTACGGGAATATGACATCGGCATTTATTTCCGCTAACCTGCCTGTTCCTCCTGAAATCACTAACGGGATTTATGCGCCAAATACTATGCCCGGTTTCTACTACCATAACCTGACGCCGGATTACAATGATTCCACCTGTAAGACCTGCCACAGCATCGGTCTGAATAATGGAACAATGGATGCCTTTTTACATAATATTACAGCCAGGGATTGCAAAGGATGCCACTTCTCCTATAATGTAATGAACAGCAGTGGGAGTCCAACGGCTCCTGCGAGATACGTTAATTCCATCATGTTCAATGAAGGCGCTCATGGTAATGTCAGTTGCAGGAGCTGCCATACCGCAGGGCATAACAGCATCGGTGCAAGAAAAGCCTGTGAGGACTGCCATGCTGTCCGGGACCCGGACAACCCGCGGGAAAGGCATAACATAACAGGAGACCCCTATAGTTATAAAGTAGGAGGGGTATCGGTTGTAGATATTACGGACTGTACGATATGCCACGACCGGAATTTATATAATAAGGCTGTTTCCACGTATGGAATTAATAAACCTGTAGATTGCGATTATTGCCATACGTACCCTGATAAAAATTATTCATCATGGTGATCAAATGGATAAAAGGATAGTATTGATATTCATAATTTTCGGGGCACTGTTCCTGGTTACCGCTTTTAAGACCTACGCGGTTTTCTCAGGCGGACATGCGATATATGAGAATAAGACCACGGCGCCTGAGTTCTGTATCAAATGCCATCCGGATAAAATATCTTTTGTGAATGAAAGCGTCCATCGCAACGCAGGGTGCATATGCCATGGTTATAACCCTAATGCATCTTCTCTTTATAATATTAATTTAGCGCATAATCTTACCAAGCAGATATACTGCACCAACTGCCATACTAACTACTCCGTGGCTACAGGCGACATAATTATTCACCAGGATGAAAATGTGATTATAAGCGGAATAAACCAGTCCGCACATTATATTATTCCAAAAGGGAACAAAGCCCCGGTGTATGACAGGGCAAGACAGTACTTTAATGGTTCATGAGAGGCGTAGATGAACAAGAAAATAATATTATACGTGGCTTTCATGGCTCTCAGCCTTTATGCAATGCCCCAGACAGTAGCATTGTTCGCAGGCCAGCACACGTACTACAGCGGGATGAGCGTAGAGTGCGGGAAGTGCCACGCCGATATTTTAGCGGAGATCGAAACAAGCGGATATGTTTATGAAAAACACAGGGAAGCTTCTGGTAATATAAATTATACGACATATCTTTCCCTTGGGGGTATAGATTATTCTGGCGGGATTATAACTGCGTACGATGGAACAAAATGGACGTGGAATCCATCTGGAAGAACATGGCAGAGTGGGTCGCAGGTTCGGAATGTCAGCCTTGACAGGAATAATAACGGTGTAATAGATGGCGCTGAAATCTGCATGCTATGCCATAACGCTTCTCTTGCAGGTTCAAATGACCATACGGGAATAATTGTAAGGGGTTGCGACGATGACACATGCCATGGTAACAGGAACAATATCTATAACAGCCCGGCGCTCTTCAATAAAACCACGCCGGACATCATAGCAGCAGGACATAATCTGAGCCAGGCGAATGTCCACCAGCCGTTTTACCTCGAGGCAAGCAACCAGTCTTCGCGTTACGGGGCGATTATGGCTTTTGACCGGGAACCGGGAAATATAAACGGCGATCACATATCAAAAGGGCACTGGGCATGCGAAGGATGCCATACTGGAACAGTTGTTAGTGTTACAATACTCCCTCCCCCTGCGTATGATCATTCGGATAGCAATCCTGTTAAGAGGAGATATAATTAACTCGTATTCCTGAGCTTTATCTCCTTTGCGTATTCCTCAAGCTGTTTTTCATTAGCTACTGCAGGAAGACCGTTCCGTGGGGCATGAGGATTGGTATGGCAATCTGTGCATAAATCGACATAGCGGTGGCAGCTGCCGCAATTAATTTTGCCGGGATGAGGCGGTCCATGAGGATTATGACATTTCATGCATGAAATTATTTCTTTGTGTTTCGGATGACAATTGATACATGCAGGCACATTCCGGTTGTGTTTGCTATCATACAGCGTAAGGTTATCGTAGATATCATAATGGCAGGTGGCGCACATTTCTTTTGTAGCAGTGTCTTTAAAAACTGCATTCCGGACAGGAAGATGCGGGTCGCTGTGGCATCCAAGACAGATGCTTCTATCCCATTGTGCGTTTTTTATATGGGGTTTATGGCATTTGGTACACTGGGGAAGATCACCCAGCCGCGTGGGGTCTGTTCCATGGCAGCTGCCGCAGGTCAGGTTCTTGTGTCCCCCTTCGCCCATATGCCTCCAGAAGCTTGTCTCGGGTTCTACTGGTTTCTTGTTATGCATGAGATGGCAGCCGTCGCAGGAGGAAGCATTGGAATGGTTGAACTTGAATGAGATTATCTTTTTAACATTATGACATTTGGTACAGTTGGCTTCCAGGAGCGCAAAATCAGAGGCATTAACACTTTCGTTCAAAGTAAAATCTGAGGACATAAGTTTGTTGAGCAATGGAAGAGAGTAGTTTATGAGCTGGATATCTATAAGCAGTTTTCTGGTAGCCAGACTTGACTGGACCCCGGCAGCAGAATGGCACTCTATGCAATTAATACCATTTTCTTTGTGGGAAGGCATTTTCGAATTGTCAGGCGGAGAAATAAAGGTCTTATACTCGTATGCGTGGCACCCGGCGCAATAGAGCGGATCGTTGAGATTCCCGAATATGGTTGATGAAACATACATCGATGAAACGACGAGCAGAAGCACGGGTATCAGCCATTTTTTCATATCCTTTGATTAGTAGTTACTGATTTAAGTAGGCAACTGTAACTTAGTTAATATTTTTAGAACTTAAGATGCGCCGATACCAGATGTATCAAAGGAACGAATAGTAAGGTATATGCTCTATAAAACACAATTATAATTTAGTTGGATTATATCTGGATTTAAAAAATAAAAAATGGTAGGTAAGGAGAGAAAATCATGAACAGCAGGATATTTTTACTGACTGTCGCCGTGGCGGCAGTCGGACTGTTTGCAATGCCGAATACATTAACGCTATTCTCAGGGCAGCATACGTTCTATAATGGAAGTGCTGTTAACTGTGCAAAGTGTCATCAGGATATTGTGGATGAAGCCCTCACGAACGCCGGTAATAACGCTCCACACTATACAATTATGGATCAGAGCGGTAGAGCACGATGTGAAGTCTGCCATACAACGGGTGAAGTCAGTAACATACCTGCAGGTAAGGACGGCACAGGCGGTTTCGATTTGCGCAGCCAGTCGCTGGATGTAACAAGCGATACAAAGGCACATGCAGCCGTCAAAGTAGAGTGTGTTTCATGCCATGTGAACGTGACCAGTGAAATAACAGGCACTAACGCGACACATGCACCCTACTATGATGCTGCCAATCAGAGTTATGATAATCAGAGCGATAACGGTTTTGATATATTGAAAGGATCTAACGAGGCATGTGTTGCATGCCATACGCACATAATGATAAACATCACCTGGGTGAGATCAATTGGTTATAATATGAATGTAAGTGAATCTCCAGAAGGGTACTATGTGATTAATTTGACCAGTGTCAATTCTTCAACGAATACAACGTACTCTGCAGGTCAGTAAATAACATATCGAAGGAGATATCTCCTTCCCATTTCTTATTTTTAAAATCCGTGTACTATTTCTTTCATTCACTTGATTTAGAAAGGTTTATAACTGCTGTGAATAACATTCGGTCATGAATACTTTTGTAAAAATGGTTGCTATTATTATTTTGGTAATTATTGTATTAACTGGCATATTTTATATCGGGGGCAGTATAAAATCATCTAAAGTTGCCAATATTACTATTTTTATCGAAAGTAATAATGAATCAACAAACATAACGAATATTGAAGGGAACCTTGAAAGAGTTCCAAAAATAAGTCTTCCACGCGGTGGAAACCTTGTGGCGCCTGGTATTGCAGTGACGATAAGACAGAATATGATACCTGTCTCTGATTGGTACTCTTTGCCATTAAATGGAACAGGCGCTTATAATTTAAAAATAGGACTTGACGAATCTTTTTCAGAAGATAAGCAGATCGCGGTATATGTACAGGTCGTAAATAATAGGTCAGAGAAGATGGAATCGGCTCAAAAAGAACTTTTGCTAAAACTCCGCTAAATTCTCTAACAGGCAGGTGAGTTAATTATTTATGCTGACCTAATCAAGGATAGAAACATCTTGAAAAGACCAATAGTTTACATAACGATTTTAATTTTATTGAGCATATACACAACCGGCAGCATCCATTTCGACTACCGCTTCCCTTTTCATACTGACGAATGGGACAACATAAAGATATCCCAGGAAATCTTAAAAGAAAAAAAACTTGTAGAGTATAATCCATTTCTTCCCGGAAACCCGTATTATCTTAACTTCAATGAGGAAGGTCACGGCGTTGCAAACACCAGTTCTGCCAGGTGGGAACTGAATTACAACCTTTTTATCGCGCTCTCAAGCCTTTTCACAGGGATCCCCCCGCTGGATACAGGACTTATCCTTCCAACTGTTTTTGTCTTCATAATGTCTTTCAATACATTCATCCTGGTAAGGTACCTCACAAAAAACGACCTGCCTGCATTGATATCCGCTATTTTCGTCATGACCCTGAAAAGCGATGTATTTTTCCTTGGTCCGTGGTTCCTGGTAGCAGCTTCCTTTGGTCTTGCCCTCATCCCTTTGATCTTTTACCTTTTCCTGAAATCCCGTGTTTCAAATAAATATCTCCCGGTACTTTTATTTGTTTTCGCGGTCACAACGCTGGCGCACCCGGCGTCTGCTATTATATTCGTTCCGATATTCGGTCTTTACATAGCGTTCAACCCGCATAACATTAAACAGTATAAAAATAAACTCCTTATCTTTGTCGCTATACTATTTGTTCTGCTGTTTGTACTCGTCCCTTTCGATGGCTCGGTTGCAGGCTATGCTGCCAAGGTACTTAAAATCCTTACATTCTCGCGCTCTACCCCGATCAATGGATTCTTTGCCATGATGCAATTTCCGGTATACATGGGAATAATTGCCTTCGGGCTTTCAATCTTTGGCTTCTCTAAAGCAATGTCGGATAATGAAGCGAAAATACTTCCGCTGTCGGTAGATGCACTTCTTATCCTTATCCTGGCTTACATTTACCTGGGATATGCATTTTTTGCCCCGTACGAGCGGGTTGTTATGTATATGGCTGAGCTCCTGTTGATACTTGCCGGGATCGGATTGTTTTACATATATATATCTATCAAGAACAAAAAAATAGCCGTTGCGCTTGTTGTTATAATCCTGGCACTCCAGGTCAATTCTATTCTTGCATATAAAAAAGATATACCCCTAGTAATGGAGCCGGAGGAATACGGACCTATCTTGTGGCTGAAAGATAATACTCCGCAGGACGCTGTTATCCTGGCAACCCCAAGGATATCAGGAGCTATTGGCGTAATTTCGGACAGGAAAGTGGTATCGCTGTTGCGGGGAAGGCTGGGGTCAAGCCAGGAAAGCGTTAATAAAAGCCTGGATTTCTTCAGAGGGGATACAGAAATGAAAGAGAAACTCCTGCCGGAGTTCAAACCTAATTATATATATAGCAAAGGAGAAATCAACATGAGTTCCTTGAGATTAGTGCATAACGAGAACAACATATATATCTACGAGGTAAGATGATAGAATTTCTACGGGCTGTCCTGGGCGGTCTTTTCCTGTTCCTTATCCCCGGTCTTGCCTGGTGTCTTTTGCTCTTTGAGAAAGAGAAAAAGGATGCGCTTGAGCTTGTTGCTTTATCGATCGCCCTGTCGATCTCTATCTCGACATTAAGCATCTTTTTCCTGAATTCGATGCTGGGAGTTAAAATCACTCTTATTAACGCCGGGATAATCCTTGTTATCCTTACCATTACACCGGTATTTTTCTGGATAAGGAGAGGTAACAGCCTCCGGGACTTATATGAGGAATTAACTATCCGGTCGTACAAAAAATTAAATGTGAAAAAAATATGACCACATCGGTAACTATCGGGAGGGATCCAGAAGAAGTGATGGCAGCCGCTTTCAAAAACATCCCGAAAGTCAATAATTACGTTATCAAGGTAAATCTCTGTACCATAGCATCCTGCCCGATAACAACGAGCGTAGAATCTGTAAATGGTATAATAGCCCGCATACTGAAGATCAATCCTGATGCCCGGATCAAGGTTGTTGAGTCAGATGCCACAGCCCTGAACGCGGATACGGCTTTTAAGAGACTCGGATACACAGATCTGGAAGGCGCCGGGGTTGCAAACCTGTCAAAGGACGATGCTGTGAAAGTGGACGTGAACGGCGGGATAATAGGCATACTTAATGTTCCTCTCACTTTGTATGAGTGCGACTGCCTGATAAATATGGCAAGATTGAAAACCCACGTTTTCACAAAAGTCAGCCTCGGTACCAAAAACCTTTTTGGTATGATCGCAAGGAAAGATAAGGAAAGCCTCCATCCATTCCTTGACAGCATCCTGGTAGACCTTGCAGGGTTCTACAGACCGAATCTTACTATCATTGAGGGAAATATGGGTCTGGAAGGAAGAGGACCGGTCGACGGAATGCCCAAGCAGGATAATGTTTTTATCGCAGGAGACGATGTTTTATCTACCGACCTTGTGGCATCAGCTTATATGGGAATAAAGAAGGTACCCCATCTTGAGCTGGCGCAGAAAGTCCTCGGTAAAAGGGATATACATATAACCGGAGAGGTGGAGCTGCTTGATAATCCTGTTCCATATAAAACAATGGCGCGCCTGCCATACACAACTACAAGGTTTGGTTTTTATATTGCATCCCTCGGGAAGCGGCTTGAGATGCTGGGGAACTCCGTAGCATTTGCAGGTGATGCCCTCGGAGCTGTTGATATGGAAGTACTGAAGCAGAAGATATCTTATCGTGATGCATTCTCCGTATTGCTTAGAAAAACAACTAAAATCAACATATAGGTGAGAAATGAAACTCAATATAGGAATTATCGGCTGCGGTAACATAGCAAAGAGCGTACATCTGCCGATCCTGGTCAAGAACCCGGATATAAAGGCAGTTTTCATCTCCGATACCGATGCAAGAGCGCTGGAGAACATCGGTGAGCTATTTGGCATTGAAAAGAACAGACGTTTCCTGGACTACATGGAACTTCTGGATTCCGTGGATGCCGTGTTCATACTGACACCTTCGCATACGCATTACGCCCTGGTAATTGATTGCCTCAACCGCGGGAAAAACGTATTTGTGGAAAAGCCACTGTGCATGACGCCAGATGAGGCGCAAAGTATCGAAAAAACCGCCGGGGATACCGGTCTCATTGTAGAAACGGGTTATAACCTCCGGTTCATGCCGCAATTAAAATTAGCTAAGAAACTCCTGAAAAAAGGGCATATCGGCAGAATTATTACAATAAACGGGTATTACCTGGCTGAAGCGCCTTATTTGCGGGAGGACAAATCCTTCTATTTAGACCCGGAAAAAGGAGGAGGCGTGCTCATGGACGGCTTATGTCACCTCATCGACATAAGCTCATGGTTCGCGGACAGCAGCATAGAGGAGGCATACGGGTTTAGCGGTACTTATGATGACCTGCCTGTTGAGAATATAGCAGATATCTCGATTAAGTTTGAGAGCGGGGTTATCGGTCATCTCCAGGCGTTGTGGGCACCATTATCTGAGTATCTGCATACCGAGACGCTCAAGACCCTCAGGATCGTAGGTGACAGGGGCGTTCTTACCCCTGCTATATATAGCGGAAAGATAAATGAATACAGGGCAGGAAAAGGCACACATACCATTTATCCGGAAAACATGGACTTAAGAAACCCCATGTGGGCTTTGAACAGGTCATACCTGGAGCAGGATACAACTTTTATAAACCATATAAAAGAAGGAATAAATAATATTAATAAGGTTAAAGAATCTATACTTATAATAGAGATACTGGATGCAATCAAGAAGAAGAAGGCGTATAAGAGATAAAGAATATTCAGGTGAACCTTCGAAGCTGCAGGAAGGTGCTCCGGCAGCTTACAGGGAAAAGACTTTTGATATCAGTATGTCAGGGTTCTCTAAAATCATCATTTTAATAGTGCTTGTATCGGCTTTTTTAGTGCGTATCATCAGAATAGACGAACATGCATTTGTTTTTGATGAAGCCATTTATGTGAAGATCGTAAAGGACATAGTAGCGAACGGATACGACTGGCAAAGCATGAGGATGCTCGGGACAGCCCACCCCCCCGTTTATTTTATGCTCATGTCGTTCCTCTATAAGTATTTTTATTTTATGAACGATGAGGCGTTTTTCCGCATCGTAACAGTATTGATATCGGTGGCAGTTACTTATTTTATTTATAAACTGGGCTCGGAATACAGTCCCTCTACCGGTATTATAGCTTCGTTAATTTTTGCTTTTAACCCGTACTTTATAGCTTATTCAAGGTTTGCGACACTGGATATGCTTACCGTCCTTTTCATAACAGCGGGTATTTACGCTTACTCAAAGTACCTGTCATCCGGAAAACCATACCTCCTGCAAATAGCAGGAGCCATGTTCGGTCTTGCAACTTTTACCAAGATATACGCCGGCGTATTCCTGTTAATAACTATCATCCATCTAATGATGAAAAGAACTAAAAAGCCAATGGAGATAGTCCAACTTATAATGCCATACACAGCCGTGATACTGCTGATATCCCTGATGCTGGGACAGAGCATCTACTTCCCGTGGACTATCCTCAAAACGACTTACGGATGGAGCGTGGGGCAAAAACTTGCCTTCAACTGGACGCTGATAACTGTAAGCACACATATAGGGTTCATATCCTTTGTGATTTCCATGGCAGGCCTGGGATACTTAATCGAAAAAGCTCTTTATGAGCACCACCGCTTGAGCGCCTTTTATGTGCTGGCTTTCCTGTTAAACATAGTTATCTTCACCGTATTCTCAGGAACATATTTCGCGAGATACCTTTTGATCCTGACGCCATCCGTATGCATATTTTTCGGTTATTCCGTGGATAAAATACTGTATAAGATAAGAAGTTTTCAAACCGGGATAGCCGCTGTAATTTTGATATTCCTGCTGGCAGGATTGTCTTTTGATTATGGCAGCGTGGCTAATGGCTCTGTTTATTCAGCCACGCTCATAGACGACTGGTGGCATATAGATTCGTTAAAAGAAGCAGGAAAATATATTTCAAACAATAATACCCCTTATTACCTGACGCATAATAAAGACATGCATGCAGGGGGAGAGTTTTTCATTACGAACGCCCACTATCCTGTCCTTGAAGCCTACAGCGGCATTAAAGGTGCATTCTATATGGGGTATGCACCCGGAAACATCTATCTTTTCTGGCTTGGATATAAAAACAACGCGCTGGGGACATTTCCACTTGAATCCCGGGATGAGCGGAATGCAACTTATATTGTAATAGTGGATAAATACACAGAGCTTGACCACAAGTATGTGCTTTATACCACTGACATATCTTTCTCCTACTCTATGAACGATTTCCTGAACGAATACCTGGTATATTATGATTACAGGGGAAAGTTCACAGACAAATATGGTATATCGTCCTATGTATTCAAACGATATTCAAACAATACCTATGCCAGAATGGAAAAACCAGCCGTGTTCATAGGCGAACCTGCAGACAACTGGACCAAAAATAATAATGGGTGGATATATGGAAAAGCATGGGGCGAGGCAAAGAACCATTCCAGGTCTATCCAGGGCTATGGATATGGCAGCATAGTTCTGACAGTTCCGGACGAAAGTAACAATTCCATGTTAGAAATCACACTGCAAGATGCGGGGTATGATACCATGGTATTTGAAACAATCAGGGACGGCATAAATGTAACGATCGGGGAGGTAAAACTCAATAACACAAAAAAGATAATCCAAACCGGATTTGTCGTCTCCAAGGATATGTATTCGGATGCTTATGGCAATAAGCCCGATATTCAGCAGCAATTCAATATATGGAAGAAAGGTAGTACATATACAGTTAGAGACAGTACATATACAGTTCCAGTATTTAAAGCAATGATTTCCGGATCGCCCTCTTAAATATGGCTACCATATTCCGACCAGCCTGGAAAATTTACCTGTTAAAAAGCGCAAATCAGCTATTGATTTTATGTTCCTCATCCGTCTCAATATGCTTTCCGGTTTTATTTCTTCAAAAACCTGTACTTATAGAAGTCCCTGATTAACCTCTTCTGGATTTCTATAATCTCATCCGGCGTGAAAATGTTACTACCAGTAGCTGAATCCACATTCCTCAGCTTTGAGAAATCATTGATCTTGATACCTTCTTTAGTCATGAGGCTATAAAGTTCGGTGCCGTGAAAAGGCGTAGCAATCGAAAAATAGGCAGAATCAAGGTTGGAATTCCTGGCAAAATCAAGGGTGTCCTGTATCATCTTACCTGTCTCACCCGGAAAACCTATAACAAAAAAACCATGCGTCCAGATACCAGTCTCTCTTGCATACCCGATTACATCTTTTGTTCTTGTCAAAGAAAGAGGTTTATGAATTATGTCGCGCAGAACATGCTCGTTCCCGGACTCAATCCCGAACGCAAGCTGATAGCAGCCGCTCTTTTTCATCTTGGACAAAAGATCCCTGTCCAGGGTAGTTACATAAACGCCGTTGGGCGTGGTCCAGGAGATATCCAGTTTCCTCTCGATTATCAAATCACAAATCCTGTTCATCCGTTCCTTATTCAATGAAATATTATCATCTACAAAATGGAACTCTTTAATTCTGTGTCTCTTTACAAGCTCTTCGATCTCATCGACCACATTTTCAGGACTCCTGGCTCTCCACTTCCGACCCCATACTGTCTTAATAGAGCAGAAAATGCAATTATTCGGGCAGCCTCGGCTTGTAAGCATTGTTGTGAAACGGCGGTTCTTCTGGCTGCCGGGAGCCTTCCCGATCTGTATGTACTTCTCCATATTTATCAGGTGCCGTGCCGGGAAAGGAATTGAATCAAGATTCTGGATATGGGGCCTTGCGGGGTTTAAAACAATTGAGCCTTTATTTTTAAATGCTATTCCTTTTATCCTGGAAAAATCTCCTGAACCAGAATAACTATTGACAAGTTCCAGGAAAGCTTCTTCTCCTTCTCCAACAACTACACAATCTGCATTAGATGTATTTAGAGAATCCTCCGGAAGAGCTGAAGGATGAAAACCGCCCAGTACTTGAAGTGTATCCGGAATCATATCCTTTAATATAGCTGATAATCTGGCAACATCCTCCCACATCAAACTATACATGCAGCTGATTCCTGCAACATCGGGATGCGAATCTGATACTCTGGAAGCCAGCTCCTCCATTGACATTCCGATACGCCTGAATCCATCTTCATTGCGTATCGCTCCTTCAATGCCATCAATTATATTGACCCGATGTCCTGCCCGCTCTAAGACGGCTGCCAAGTAACACAGCCCGAGGGGAGGAGCAGCCCCGTAAAATTCCCTTTTCTTAACTTTAATAGAGGGTTGAACAAGCGTTACCTTCATTCTTAATTCCTTTATAATTTCTTACTCCTACCTATCATTTGCCCGATATAAAAGCTATATATTCTCACGATATCGACAAAGACATACGCCGGTATGTATAAGCTTTCTTTTTTAAAAAACAATTTAAAATAATATATAATTAAATACAATATAGGTGTGGACAATAGTACAAAAAGC
The DNA here is from genome assembly GCF_900196725.1 of Candidatus Methanoperedens nitratireducens. GTDB lineage: Archaea > Halobacteriota > Methanosarcinia > Methanosarcinales > Methanoperedenaceae > Methanoperedens > Methanoperedens nitroreducens_A. The sequence continues at coordinate 36,035 of NZ_FZMP01000185.1, forward strand.
CAAAAAATAATGTTGTTATTAATAAATATTAATGAGTATATATATAATATTAATACACTGAATAATATCAATTCGTTTCTTTTGTGCCATTTAGTAAAAGATGCATGCGGATATTTCTTGCAAAATCTTCCAGACCCCAGGCCATATAGATAGTATTGATTCACCAGTGAGCTAAAGGTTTCCCGATGTTTATGCCACACTATAGCTTCTCCGGTACATAAAACATCATAGCCTGATTTAACAATCCGGTATTCGTAATCGAACTCCTCGTACCCTCCTTTATAGTTCTCATCAAAGTATCCTATTTTCACAAATTTTTTTTTGCAACTGCCATATTAGCACTTACAGGCTTCCTTTTCAAGAAATTCGTATCATTAATGGTATAATTGTTTTTATACTCAGGCATTAATGGAATCCATGACAGCTTGCCGTAAAGCCCAAAAAAAGTATCAAGATTCAATGTTTTTACACTGCCGCCTGCACATGCAATGTTTTCATTATCAAAACCCTGTGTTATATACTTAATCCAATCCTTATCTGCTTTGCAATCTCCATCTATAAAAGCTACTATATCGCCAGCAGAATTTTTAATTCCTGTGTTCCTTGCAGAATTTGCACCGTTAGCCGGCGTTCTTATCAGCTTCACGGGAAATCCAAGAACAATAGACGGTGTACGGTCTGTAGAGGAATCGACAACTATTATCTCATCAGGCTTTACGCTCTGATTCATAAGGGAATTTAATAGCTCACTTATGGTATCCTGGTTATTTTTTGTAGGGATTACAACAGTTATTGTTTTTGGTTTTTCCAAAGAATATGCTCCTTTATCCAGATAATGAAGAGAGCTGTCGCTAATTTTAAAGCTTATATTTTCTCAATTTAGCTATAATAAATAATGATGCTAATAATATTAACGCTGCTATTATAATTGACTTATTAGTCGATATAAATGAGGGAGTGCTTAATGATTTTCTTGCAGGTGTTGCATTATCATCAAGAACGTAAATAAGCCACGCATCGGAGCCGCCTGTGCTATAGGATGATGTGGTTCCTGCGATAATATACTCGCCATCGGAAGTTTGCTGCACTGAGGCTGCCGAATCATCTCCGGCTCCTCCGAAGGTCTTATCCCATGTTCTGTTCCCATTAGAATCGGTTTTGATCAACCATACGTCGGTGCCTCCTGCACTGTAGGAGGAAGTGATTCCTGCAATTATATACCCGTTATCGGAAGTTTGCTGCACCGAGGCTGCCGAATCATAACCGGTTCCTCCAAAAGGTTTGTCCCATGACCAGTTACCTTTGGGGTCTGTTTTAATCAACCAGGCATCTGAACTTCCTGCGCCATAGGATGATGTAGTTCCTGCAATTATATACTCGCCATCGGAAATTTGCTGCACTGCGGTTGCTGAGTCATTATCTTTTCCTCCAATGGCTTTGTCCCATAACAAATTCCCTTTGGAGTCTGTTTTAATTAACCAGGCATCTGAACTTCCTGCGCCGTAGGATGATGTAGTTCCTGCAATTATATACCCGTCATCAGAGGTCTGTATCACCGATGCTGCCGAATCGTTGCCTTTTCCTCCAAATGGTTTATCCCATAACCAGTTTCCTTTATGGTCTGTTTTAATTAGCCAGACATCAGAACCTCCTGCGCCGTAGGACGATGTAGTTCCTGCGATAATATATCCGCCATCAAAAGTTTGTATAACTGAGGCTGCCAGATCGTCGCCTTTACCTCCAAAGGTTTTGTCCCACAACAGTTGCCTTTAGAATTTGTTTTAACTAACCAGACATCAGAACCCCCTGCTCCATAGGATGATGTGGTTCCTGCAATCATATACCCATCATCAGAGGTTTGTATAACTGAGGCTGCCAGATCATTGTTTCTTCCTCCAAAGGATTTGTCCCACAACCAGTTGCCTTTGGAATCCGTTATAATTAGCCAGGCATCGTAACCTCCTGCCCCATAGGATGATGAAGTTCCTGCAATCACATACTCGCCATTTTGGTTTTGTATTACCGATGCTGCCGAATCACTGCCTGTTCCTCCAAAGGTTTTGTCCCAGGCAGGAATCGCGCCAAGTACTGTACTGGTAAGAAAGAAGTTTAGAAGCACAACAATCAGTATGTTTCTATTATAACGCATGAAAATCCAGCCGTTTTATGTCAGTATTATTTAATCGTTCTTTTAGCCAGTTTTTCATATATAGTTATCGAATTGATTATTTTTAGGTTTAGAAAAATAAAAATTTTTTTATTCTTCTTAGATATCCTCTTAATTTTGATTTATGAATTCATCGATACACAGCAAAGTATATACGGTCACTTGTGGCGACGTTACCGGCTCTATCAGTTGAGTTAACTACCAGAGAATAGATCCCAGGGGGAGGTATAAAGCCGTCAGGTACTTCCAGTGATTGTCCACTAATGTTAGTCAAATTCCCTAACACGGTCCCTACGCCACTTAAAGAGTCTGTCGCTGAAAAGTTCAGAGCAGTCCCGGCAGGGTAGAGTCCGAAAGGAGTGGGCGTATTAATCGTGATTATCGGAGGAGTTTTATCGATATTAATTCCTGCAACCGTGCTTGCGAAATTACCTGCTTTATCGGTTGCAGTTCCGGTTACTAACTGATTAGCCCCTTCATTTGATATTGTACTATCAGGTGTGCAGCTTTCCAATCCGGATAAACTATCGCTGCAATCGAAATGAACCGTAACATTGGCGTTGTTCCAGCCGTTGGCATTAGGGGCAGGAGTTTGGCTGCTGATAATTACAGGAGAGGTTTTGTCTATCTTAACAGTTTGATTCTTAGCAGATTCAATGTTGTCTGCATTATCAGTTGAGCGATAATAAACTGCTGTTGTTCCTTCAGTGGTAATTATAAATGGAGCAGTGTAGGTATTCCAGTTCAAGCCATCAAAACCATATTCGGTCTTTTTTACTCCTGAGCCTCCATTAATATCAACTGCTGATAGAATGACCGTAACATCAGAGATATTCCAGCCGTTGTTACCGGCGGTTCCTGAGAGGGTTGCTGTTGTGGTGGGTGAGATTGTATCATTATATAACCCTGTAAAAGTAATAGTGCCCCCGTTAGCAAGAGTCTGGGTATCACCCAGAGGCGTATCGTATCCGGGGATTGAATCATAGGTTATGGTGTAAGTACCAATTGGTGCATCGGCTTGGCTCCAGCTCGTTCCATTGCCTGCATACGTAGTCGGACCTGTAAGGGTGAAAGTTGCAGCGGTATTATTTGTGTTGACAACTATTGTCCCGACAGAAGCATAAGGGTTTGTTTCTGCATTCGCCGTATTAGTGTTTATATTCGCAAATGGTGACCCTGCGAAAATCAGAAACAATACTGTTGCAACTGTTATCAGCCTGACAGCAAGCTTTTTTCTATCTTCAATTCCCTCAATTATCCGTTTTTTTACCATTATTGACACGCTCCTCTATTCAGAGTAAATTCGGACTGGCGCTTTAGAGACGACGTTTTTACCTATCTATCCTTAAATAATTGGGTTTAGTTAACTTTCTGGCATATATATTTATCGTTCACAATTTCATATATAGCCATCGAAATTAATTATTTCTGTATACAACAGAATAGCTATGCTAAATCTAACCCACCCCCATTAAAATTTAAATATGTTTCCTATCCTGCTCACCACAGTTCAGATAAGTTGGTCGTAATATTGGCATTACCGTGCCACTGGCTCGGCTTCCTGTGGCAATCGCCGCACTTCTTTACATTCTGGCGGTTCATGTCCTTATTATAGTGGCATGTCCAGCAATCTTGATTGCTTATTATAGCTACTGGTGTTGCGTTTATCTCCTGGTGGATGGATTCATTGAAGGCTGAGATATTCACAAAGGTTTGGGTAACTGAAGGAGATGCCCCAATATAATTCGTGCCGTGGCAGTCAATACAGTTATCTCCTCCTCCCTCGCTTACGCTGTGAGATAGGTTCAGGGAAGTCTCTGAATATCCGGATAAGGCACGCCCATGACAGCTCTTGCAATTGGAATCGTTGAAACCTGAAAGGCTGCTATGGTTAAAGAAGAGTGTTCCATCGCTTGCCGCGAGGCTTGAGTCGGTGATCTCGGGTGGAGATACGGCTAACAGGTTCCCCTTATAATCCTGGGCTCCGGCATAGTGGCAGTTAGCACACCATGTTGAGTTTGCAAGGTCAGGGTTATTAAGCGTATTCGAGCCTTTTATGATTGAAATATTACCAAGGAGATCTGTATTGTTTTCATGAATCTCATTCTGGTGGCAATAGTAGCATGCTGTTATCTGTGAGGTATTGTCCCAGTAATTGCCCCATTTCTGACCCGCACTTAGAGATGTCGAGTGGTTCACGGGTTCAGGTACTTTAGGAGCTACATCAAACCCACTAATGCCTGCACCCTGGTGACAGTTTGTACAGTTAACTGCATTTGTTCTTGCAGTATCCCATGTACCATCAGACTGCAGGTACTTTACCGGATGTATGCTCTTTGTAGAGTTCAGATGGCACTGCGTACAGTCAAGGGTTCCGTTGTGCTGTTCCTTATTCCTTATAGTTGCACTGCCTCCTGCTCCATGGCAGTTCAGGCAGAACGTTGAGTTCGGCAGGCTGAGTGCCGGTTTGTACAGAGTGCTGTTATGTATCCTTCCCACCTGTGTGGCATGGCAGTCAGAACAATTCGGACTTGATGCATAGTTAGTTGAATGATTTGCAATTATCTTGTTCGCATCATCTACGAACGGGAACGCTGTTGCCGGATTGTTATGGCACTGATTGCAGTAATCGTTAGTTCCCTGAACAGGATAATCCGACCGCTTCCTGCCATAGTGACTTGTGCTGTTGCTTCCGCCGTTCGCTCCTCCATATACGCTTGCCGAACCGTCCGGATCAAGGTTCTGACCGAGCATCATTTCGCTCTTGTTATGGCAGTCATAACATGAAGTAGCCGCTGAGGTTTTGATACTTGTTCCATTCCAGTAGTGCTGGGATATCTCCAGTATGCTGCCCGGTGTGAAGTTCGTGTTTTGTCCTGCATCCGGTATATGGCAGTCTGTACACCTGTAAGGGGTCTGGTAGTTGGCAGGATGTCCCTGTCCCGGTTCGTTGCCATTGCCGTGACATGCCCAGCACTTCTTGTTCTCCGGGAATAAGCCTGTTACAGCATCCCTGTTCAGGTCTTTATGAAGTGAATTGGCTTCATTCATAGCACTGACGTTTACAAGTCTTCCAGGTCCTGCTATGCCTCCGACGTTATGGCAACCGATACAATTCGGTCCACCGGATTTGCCTGTATCAACATTATGCAGGAATTCGCTTATATCTGCGGATACTGAGAGTACTCCTCCATGGCATGCTTTACAGTCGGCATCTGTAGCTCCGTATGATGAGTGATCCACACCACTTGCATTCCAGTTAACGCTTCCCGGCTGGTTAGCTACCGGGTCTGGATTTAGCACGCTCATCGTTGCTGCATAATTACTGTCGCCTGGATTGTGGCAGCTTGAGCAGACCGTTCCGGTTCCAATCGCACCGCCGATATTATCAGAACCGACAGCCGCCAAGGCATTTCCAAGCCTTGTTGCATTATGCTTGTTATCGCCGTGGCAGTACAGGCACGCCCCGTTTGCATCTGACCAGTAGGTTCCCCAATGAGCACCTGCACTATCAGTGCTGTGGTTCACAGGAGTATTTACAACCGGCGGTAATCTTCCGAGCTTTGAATTTACAGTATCCCTTACAGCAGGATTCTGCCCGCTGTGGCAATCGATACATGTAACTGCGCTTGCATTGGATGTTGAATATGTGCCGCCTGCTGTCAGGTACTTTATATTATGTAAATCTGAATTATCATGGCAGACAGTACATGCCACGGTACCGTTATGGTTGTTATGAACTGGTGTAGCGGTTATGTAATTTGTAGTATAACCATAGCCCGTCATACCTGTAAGTCCTGCAAAGTACGTTGCCTCAGGTCCCGGCGCATGACAATCCACACAATCTGAAGCCGTTATAGCATTAGCACTGCCTGCACTGACAAATGCAGGCTGTGTAGGCGATGTCTTATTCATTACACCTATGACGTGGGCATCCTGGGAGTGGCAGGCTGTACAATAGACCGGATCGGATGTTGAGTGCTTACCCTGTGAAGCGTGGCAGCTTGTACACTCATTATCTTCTGTATACGTGTTCAGGCTCTTTATCGTATCAGGTGTAGAAACATTGTGCATTGGACTGTGGCACAGAATACATGGTATTGCCGGGGTTGCCTGGTGAGCTACCATGGGCTGGGATGAGTATTTTATCATCCCGCCTGTCCAGAAGTTCGCCGATGGATAGCTCGTTACCTTATTATTGTATGATGAATGGCAGGCTGCACAATCTTTTATAATGGCTGCACTATCGAAGAATCCTGTTCCACTGTCATGGCAGTTTGAACATTTCTGGGTTGTGCTGTGGACATCCGTTCCAATGGTGGATGGATTATTTACTGTAGAAGTACCCGTCCCATAGCTTGTATGACAATAATTACATTGATTTCCCTGAAGCTGAGTACTGGCTTTACCATTGTTATGTTTATTTGTTGTCTGGGCATGCATCTGGTTATACGTTGTGATATATGGTGATTTTGGATTCAGGTTCCTGCTGGTTATGCCGCTCAATCCTTTATCATTGTGGCACCGTGAACAACCGAAATAGCTGTATGTGAAGTTGATACGAGAGCTAACCGCACCTGCATTAGCGATTATTGTATAATTGCCCGGAGCCTTTGCGCCGTTGTTAGATGCATCGTTGAGTTGATATGAATAAGAAGCAACACCATCGGTGTTTGTATTCACTGTTAATGAACTGCCTGCTATACCGCTGATACTAAAATTCACCGGATGATTGGCAATCGCTCTGCCTTTGCTATCAAGAGCAAGGGCGTAAGCACGGATAGTTGTTGTTTCTCCACTCCAGTAATTGCTGCCCCACGTAGATGAGCCAATGGTATTGGAGTTGGGGTCATCAAGTATAATCTGCCTGTTTGTCCTGACGATCACTTTGCTGGGGCCTGCTGCTGCTGCCTGCACCGTGGTCGTGACCTGCGTAGAATTAGTATAATTCGTATTTTCAACCGAAGTGGCTGTCACTGTAGTGGTATCAGCAGCGCCGTTCGGTGCTGTTCCTTTTGCTGTTACCGTAAGAGTGGTCTGGTTACTGCCGCCGGCAGGTACTGATAATGTGGTTCTGCCGGGCACTGAATTTAAAAAGTTCGTGGTATCAGAATCGGTTATACCGAGAGTGTAGTTTCCGTTGGTATTACCCGTATTGTTAACCGTGATTGTATAAACGTAATTACCCCCTGCAATGACACTTGCGGATAGCGGCAACGATCTCACCGTGACATTATACGCGGGATTTGATTGACCCGCTACTTCATCAACCGAAAAACGACCGCTGTTCGAATTTGTACTTCCAAAGTATGCCCTCTGTTCTCCGCTTGATAAGCTGGTCGAAATCCTGAGAGCAAGATAAGAGTCTACAGGTGCTGTTCCCGTGATACTGCTCATGTTGATGGTATATGAGCCTTCATTATTTGATGGCACTGTCTGGCTCACATATCCGAAAGAAGTAAAGGCACCTGCTTTTGCATACCCCAGCTCAAAACGGTATGTGACCGGGCCTGCCCCGCTCCTCTCTCTCAGATAAAATGTGGCTCCAGGTCTGCCGGTGACCTGTGTTGCCGTGTTATATTTTGTCGGGTATATCGCCAGAACCGTGTTACCAGTCCCGGAAGTTGTAATCCTGTCATCCTGGCAATTGAATCCTGCGCTGTTAAGGGTCGTGATCCTGTATGAGGTAGGCTGGGCACCACAAGAACCCCAGTTCGCAGTAAATCCTGATGAGCCAATCGCGCCCGATGAGGGCTGCCAGTAGTACGTATTAACAGTTGCGCTTGCCACACCACTCATTAGAAAAACCAGTAAGATCGCGATGACTGCTCTTACTATAAAATATCTGTCTTTATTCCGGGCATATGTTGACATAAGTATCCTATCCTTTTCTCCTATGTTTTCCTATGTTTTTATTATAATCCCTTTAATTTATTTTTTAATTTTTTTTAACCGTCTGATTTGTATATGGTATTTGTGATATATACATTTTCTTTATAATCATTAGCATGAAATTATCTTATCCAATTTTTAATTGCAACTATTATCAGCAACAGAGTTACAGCAGACCATAATGTACTGTAACCGCTCTTCGGTATATTGTCTGAGCTTGCGTTTGTTTTTAAATCTTTCAATCCTTCTAATTCAGGCGATACTATATTTTCATCCGATGCCTCCAATTTTTTAACGGATTCTGGCTTAGGCTCAGAGACAAGCCATAATTCCCCGAAAATATTTGATTCCGGAGATGCCCTGACAGGTTCGTTCCATGTAATGCCGTCTTTAGAGTTCACAACATATATGACCCGGCTCCCATCATTCATTACTTTTGAGAAAGCTATCCGTAGCACGCCATCCCGATCTGCAATCATACTTTTGTAATCAATGACATTAGTATCGCTTCTATTAATGACCCGGAAAGGTGTCGTGAACTTTAAGCCATCTTTCGACTGGATGATATATGCATCCTCTGCGGTTGTCTGGCTTGACATGAGCGCTATATAATATTCATCATTTTTATAAACCGGATGGAGATAATTATAAGCAACCGACTTATTACCATCTGTAATAAGAGATGGAGTTGACCATGTCAATAGGTCTGGAGAACGCATAACAAAGATATCGTTATGGTTCGCGAATACCTCCTCGTCCTCAAACTTCGGAGATACAAAATAGAGCCAGTATTCCTTACGATTGTCCTTTATTATTGTTGGATAATAGGAGGACTTCATGCTATTATCAGTTATCCTCCTCGATGTACCCGGGTTGCCAAGGCTCTTTGAGGTCATAATATATATGTTATCGTGGAACTCATTCCCTTCAAGGCTGCTGGTTGCATATAAATATATGAATAATTTTGAATCCATATCATAATACAAATACGGATAATACGCATTATCCTGTGCAATAGCGATCTCTTTTGGTTCGTCCCATTTTTTACCATCGACCGAGCGGGTATAATAAGGTTTATTAACAGTCCCGAAGGCTTGATTTAACTCATTCTTTTTATCCGGAGGTTCTAATCGCGTGAATACCATCCAGAATTCACCGTTATCATCTTCAACTATTGCTGAATCATAATCGTGGAATATACTTGTGACGACCGGTTCAGGACGAGACCATGTAATCCCATCCCTTGAATTTGTTATATAGATATCTCCATACTGGCTTTTGCTCAAGACCTCCATTGTCATCCAGTATGTGCCGTTTGAATCTTGAAAAATCCATGGTCTGTTATAACTCGCTTTTGTGTAATAATCTTCTGGAACTTGTTTTCCTAATGGGGTAATCTCAGTAGGAGAACCTATAACAATCTTATCAATTGTAATTGTTCCTGATATCACTGTTACCCTGAGGGTATGATAGGAATTATTCAAGTCTCCAATAAGTTTTAATTGTTGATATTCATTTCTTGATTCAGAAGTGATATCGCCCTTCGATGCCCCATCGAGTTCCAGGGATAACTTAACACCATCATCACCTGTTTTAGATATCAGGTATGTCTCTGCACCCTGGAAATAAATGGTTAGCGTCGAGCCGGCCTGTGTTGCAGTTATCGATGTAATGTTTTGAGACTCAATCGTTTTCCAGCCGCCGTTTAATTCTATAATTGAAGAGTCCTCAGCCTCTACAACTAACGCATTTGATTCAACAGCAGCCGCAATGCCACTATATACTATAATAAGTAATAATATCATCAGAGAATCTTTTAGTAGTTTCCATTTTATGTTTTTATTTCGCCACATTTTTTACTAAACTTAACTACTAAAATAGGAAAGCCATGTTAATATGATTTTTCTTAAACGAAACATTTTCTAAAGATCTACCGGGCGTATGCCCGGTAAATCTATTTGTTCTATTAATACCTGCTCGCTCACCAGATCAAAGACCAGTTAGTGGTAATGTTTGCATTACCGTGCCACTGGCTCGGCTTCCTGTGGCAATCGCCGCACTTCCTTATGTTCTGGCGGTTCATGTCCTTCTGGTAATGGCACCTCCAGCAGTCATCATTAGTTAGAGTATCCGGAGGCGTGTTGTTGATGTTCCTGTGGATGGATTCGTTAAACGCGTATATATCAACCAGCGTCGTCCTTGCCATCGGGTTTGCTCCAGTGTAATTGGTACCGTGGCATTCAATACAGGTATCGCCGCCGGCGAACGTTATTTGATGTGGGTCGCCTCCGTGGCAGGCCGTGCACTGGTTCCCTCCATTATGATCTATGGCTGGATGGCATGTCCTGCATACCGTTATATCCAGAGTTTGGAGGGATTTTACATCGTGCTCACGGTTATGGCATAGACCGCAGGATACGGTCTGGCTGAGGGAATGTGATGTATTTTCGATAGAATTGGGGATGGTTATGTTAGTATCATTCAGGATTGATCCAGGTCTCGGATGACATGTTGTACAGCTCGGCTTAGTGGTTAACGAAGTTAAGGTACCATGGCAATCGTTACATGTCTCGTTCTGGTAATGCCTATCCTGTCCGTAACGTGGAGCAAGAACACTTTCTGTCGTTGTTCTGTCGCCGTGGCAGTTCTCGCAGACAAGTCCAGCATTCCCACCTGATGGAGATTTATGGCAACCACTGCATTCGACTGGTTGTCTTTGATATGGATGGTCTGCCCAGCTAGGGGCTTTGAAGGGGTGACATTGCTGGCACTGCAGCGTGGAAGTATATGTTGTTTGAGTCTCGCACAGGCTATCACCGCAGTGTACTGTGTTTATATCCGTAGTCTCAAAATGTTCGGGATGAACGGTTACAGGGTTGAATGTGGAAGGATAATTGACTCCTCCGCCGATGTGGCAGTTTGCACAGCCCCATCTCAGCACGCTGAACTCTCCTGCAACGTTGGGATAATCAGTAATCCTTACAATATATCCGCCTTCATCCAGATAATCGGGCAGTATGAAGTTCCCGGAGTAAGGTCCTGTCCCGCTCAGATTTGTTCTTCCGATCTCAGCGCCTGTCACGTTGTATATAACAGCTTCAAGAGACAGACCTGTGATATAGCGACCGTTGTTATTCAGGATTGCCGCAGATATGTTAACAGTGCGGAAGTTCTCAGGCGAACTCATCCATCCGGGCGCACTGACCATGTACTCCGAGGGAGTCGTCCAGACACCGGGCTTGAGGGTCACAATGGCACTGGCTGGAACTGAGTCATTAACAACATCCAGGTACCGGCTCTGAGGCTTATAATAATATGTAGTATTTGCAGAGAGCCCTGATACTCTGATGCTCACATTGAACGTATTATTACTCCAGATGCTCCAGCTCCCGTTTGTCAGGTTATTGACATCTGCCTCACTCAGACCGTAATACACCCTGTTGTTGCCGGATACATTAGTGTCCCAGAAAAAAAAGAGCCGCTGGAAGTGGGTTCTGAGTTTCTTTGATTGAAAATGGAGATAGAACCATAAGGGTTTTCAGCGGCATCTACACTGCTGGTATCAGCATATAAAAAAGGCGAGCCTGCAACAATTAATAGCAAAACAGTAGCGCCCGTAAGAACACGGGCAGGAAGTTTCTGTCTATCAGACGTAACAATTGAGATAATATTCCCTAAGTTAATGCTCCTATCCATATGATCACCATTTTTCTTTAATAAATTTAAACCATCATACTATTTATACCTGCTGGTTAATTCAGTACTTCCGAATAGCTCTACTTCCGAGTGAATGAAATATCAGCACATCTATTTTAA
>NZ_FZMP01000010.1 GCF_900196725.1 Candidatus Methanoperedens nitratireducens
AAAAGCTCAGTAATACATCCAAAGTAAATATTTATGCAATGCGCTTATACCCTCAGGTTGGAATGGTATATGCAAAACAGTTCTAAAATTATAAGGTGTTTTCAATGGAATGGTTGGCAGTAATCACAGGAGAGATTTTCAATCTTGAAGAGTTATCCAAATCCCTCAATACACCAGGACTATGTGTTACCCGAGAAGGTGAAGAATTTATTCTGAAATCTACAGATTTCAACTTGCTAATAGACTCTGATGATGTGCGAAACAGGGCTAGCGAGATTCTTTCTCTGATTAACGGGGCTGCAAGGTTAGCCTTGGGAATGCGAAAACCTATAGTAGTAGCTCACATTGTTAAGATCAATGATGATGGAACACGCCATATGTTCGTTTCTTTATCAGAGACTATAAATCTGCGAGATAGCGTAAGTGTATCTGTTATAGAACCGGATGGTACCATTCAAGAGATTCATCAGACAGATCCAATCCCAAGTTGGGTTACTGCTGCAAAACATAATACAAATGTTGCTAAAGCTCTTCGGCTCTTTGGCGCTGGCACACATGATTGGGTAAGCCTTTATCGCATCTATGAAGTAATTGAGGGCGACGTTGGGGGTAAGTCTAACATTATAAACAAAGGGTGGGCTACCGATAAAGGGATCAAACATTTCAAGTATACCGCCAATAGTCCTGGTGCAATTGGAGATGAAGCACGCCATGGCAACCAGACAATACCACCACCTAGAGACCCTATGGCACTTTCTGAAGCGAAGTCTTTTGTTGAGACTATTCTCCATAGTTGGCTTCGCTTAAAAGTAGGACAGCCTTAAGAGCTTTAGGTCTTCGCACAACAGCGTATTTGCAGGAAGCTGGGCTTCCTTAAATACGCCTTCAAATGAGGTTCTGTCAAGTCTTCGGTTGCTAATAAGGAGCGTTCCCTTTTATGGGAAGCACAAAGGCTACTGCGTGCGATTAACTTTCTAAAAATTAGCGTTCATCTGCAGAGCCATCGAAGACTTGACAGTGCCGCCTTGAAGATTCACAGTTTCTTTGATACAAGTTCCATCTTTAGTTACCGGGTAGAGCAGAACATAGTTAATTTGTTGCATTGATCGTTATTCCAGTGATATCATATCCGCTTAGAGTTCAAGAGCGAAAACTATATATTACAAATTGTTATATCATCAAGTGATATGTCACTCAGGGAGGGAACAGATAAAATGAAAAATTTCGAAAAATCTATAAGCATCGGGAGTGATGATCTTGGTGAAGCAAGTTTAATTTCAGGTGGAAAGTGCAGGTCCTCCCGTAGAGTATATACAAAAAGTCCATTAATAGCATATATGAGTGAACGGATATCTACTCTACAGGAAAGAGTCAAACTTGTGGACGATTCTATTCCGAGATTTCTTCCAATAACTCCTCCCGATGAACTATATTATGCTATGCGTCACCTGCTTGATGCTGGAGGGAAAAGGCTTCGACCTGCAGCAATGCTACTGGCAACAGAAGCGGTAGGTGGCACGGTTGAAAATATACTCCCAGCAGCAGTGGCACTTGAATTGATACATAATTTTACTTTAATTCATGATGATATTATGGATGATGCAGATATTCGAAGGGGACTCCCTACAGTTCATAAAAACTGGGGAGTATCAGGGGCAATTATCGCTGGTGATGCCCTTTACTCTAAAGCTATTGAGATTTTATTGTACGCCAAAAGTGAGCCATCATATATTATTGAAAGTATTGACCTCCTGTCTAAAACCTGCATGGATGTATGTGAAGGCCAGTGGATGGATATAAATTTCCAGAGCAGAAAAGACGTGACCGAGGAGGAATATATCTGCATGGTGGAGAGAAAAACTGCTCTCCTTTTTGCGGCAGCCTTAAAAATTGGTGCTATATTATCAGGTGCAAATAAAGATATATCGCAGGCGTTATGGAATTTTGGTCGTCTTGCGGGTATTGGATTCCAGATATATGATGATGTAATAGATCTTATAACACCAGAAGAAATACTAGGAAAAGCGCGGGGTGGGGACATAATGGAAGGGAAAAGTACTCTGATAGTGATTCATGCGCTTTCAAAAGGAGTTGCTATCGAAGCGCTTGGGAAAAGCAATGCTACACCAAACGAAGTGTTGGCTGCTCTTACTGCCTTGCAAGAATCAGGTTCAATTGATTACGCTATGAATAAGGCTATGAGTTTTGTAGAGAAGGGAAAATCTGCACTGAGGGTACTTCATGATTCTGAAGCCAAAAAGACACTTATTGGACTTGCAGATTATATGATTGAGCGCAAATATTAGAGTGATTGATAGCATACTATATTAGTGTAGTTTTAAAAAACTTCTAAAAATCTAAGCGATATCTATCACACCCCCGGACTGGATGCCAAGTTGAAGGACAGAAGCATCTTCATTAAGAACCTTATCAAAAAATTGCACTATATTCTCAAAGCGTTCTTTATATATTTTTGCAGACTCACGCAGAGCTCTCTTGCCGTTGATAGTAATACTGTACCGGATTTTTCCTCTTCCACCAACTGGCTCCTCGCTGCTTACATATCCTTTCTCCTCTAAATCTTTCAGTACTGGATAAACATTACCAGCAGTTGCGGAGAAATAGCCGCGAGTTTTTTCTTTTATTAAGTTACCTAACTCATAGCCAGTTAATGATTTGTGCTCATTAAGAAAGTACAAAACAAAAAAGGCATACATTCTCAGTTCAGATTTTTTTTTGGTGGCTTCTTTTAGTGTCATGTCTCTTACAGTTTAGAGCGAAAACTATATATTATTTACTGTTATATCGGTAAGTGATATGTCACAATATAACTTATCAGATGTTGATATAAGCCCAGAAAAATCCGAGCGCTATGAAGCAATATCTATAACTTTAGTGACTTTAAAAAGGAAAATAAACGCATTTTACGAGCTAACTCGCCCATGGAACTGGTTAAGAATGCAAGTTCCAATGGCTATTTGTGGAGCTATATTGTTCGCGAATGGATTCCCAAACTTAAACATAATTCTAATCTGTTTCATTGCTGGTGCAAGTTTAAGTGCAGGCGGGTATGCCATTAATGATTACTTTGATAGGAGTATTGATATTATAAATGCTCCAAATCGACCAATTCCATCCAATCGAATAGCTCCCCTTGAAGCATTATTCTTGGCTATTTTTTTATCTGGAGTAGGCATTACTATCTCACTATCTCTCAGTTGGATTAACGTAATTATTGCTGCAGCAACCGCTACATATGGATTCATATATGCTATTTTCCTTAAGCGCTTTGGAAATTTATTAGATACTGTAAGTTTTGCTTTTTTCATGGGTTTTCCAGTTCTTTATGGTGCTTTCGCAACCTCAACAAATAAAATGAGTCTTGTCCTAGCATTTGCTGTAGCCATGTATATTGGTGGAGCACATATAATTGGAACAATTAAAGATCTAGAAGGAGATAGAAAGAATAGCTGCAGAACTGTCGCTGTAGTCTTCGGCAGTAAAAAAGCTGCAAAAATCGCAGCAGGATTAACAACAATTTCATTGATTCTATTTTGGATTTTTGCAACTTATCTCTCAAGGAACTTTCCCTCTTTTTTAGGACTCGGTATAATCTCAGCATTTGTTCTTATTTCACTTCTCAGATTGATACATAATCAGAGTAAGCAGAAAGCAAAAGAGATTTTATCCTTACAAAAAACTTTTCTTTTTGCTATTTTAATTGTTTTTACATTGGTTAAATTATTCAGCAGTCTTAGCTGATATTTATTAGGAGGAGTAAAAAATGGATAAAATACATAAATATGCACCGATCGCTGGTGTGATAACTGCTACAATGGCCTGTAATTTATACTGCAGGCATTGTAAATTTGCAGCAAGAAAGCCATTACCTTTTGAACTGAAAGAACATGAAATTAAGAGAATAATCGATTCATTAGTCAAAATGGATGTGCCAGCGGTAGTTATTGGAGGAGGCGAACCGCTCCTTAGAAAAGATATTTACAATATCATAAAGTATGCCTCAGATAATGACCGCTATATTATCCTTGCGACAAATGCAACCTTGATTAATAAAAAAGTGGCTGAAAGGTTAAAAGATGCTGGTGTAGATCAAATTGGCTTAAGTCTGGATGGTGCAAGCCCAGAGGTTCATGATGCGTATCGTGGCGTTCCTGGTGCATTCCACCTTACTACCGAAGGATTGCATGCGTGCCAGGATGCCGGTCTAGCCATAAGTATTCGGAGCACGGTAGGAGATATTAATGCAAAAGATATTTTAAAAATATTTGATTTTGCTCTTGAGATAGGTATTGAGGAATTTTCCCTTTTGCAAACATTCCCAGAAGGAAGAGCGAAAGATAATAATATATCAGAATATTCGACACGTAAGGAATACCTGGATATAATAAATAATATTTTATTTAAATGTGATGCGTTAGGTGTAGAGCCTTTAACGCGACCGATGAATCGTCATACGGTTTTCCAACTCCCGGCAGCAAAACATCGGAATGATGACAGATATGCTCCCTGGGTGAAGATCAACAGAACTTACGGGGAAGGATGCGCTGCTGCGAGACATGCAATAATTCTCCCGAACGGAGACGTCCGTATATGCACCTCGATACAGGAAAGCATTGGAAACGTGAGGGAACACGATCTTGAAGACCTGTGGTACGGCTCAACTCTTGTGCGGGACATGCATGATCGCAGTATGTTAAAAGGTAAGTGTGGAGATTGTCCTGATAAGTATTCATGCGGAGGATGCAGAGCAAGAGCATTTCTCTATACTGGAAATTATTTTGAATCCGATCCTGGTTGTCCATTGGTTCTTAATCTTAAGGAGTGAAAAATATGAGTCTAGAGAAAAGCATAATCGAAACAGCCGTTAAAAGAAGTCAGAATTTTCTACTGGATGGCATAGAGAATCATATATTAACAGGTACACAAAAACAGTCAAAATTTTTGATTAACCCAAGCCCCTTAGCCACAGCTCTTGTAATTTTAGCATCTGAGAAAGATTCTAAATCAGTAAAAAATGCAATTTCTTGGCTTAGGAACATACAGAATAAGGATGGTGGATGGGGTTTTTCGGATAATGTGTCAAGTGATATTAATAGCACCAGTCTTTGCCTGCTGGCTATAGAGGAGACTGATAAACAGGTAGATGAGAGAACTAGCACGTTTATAGAAGAAAATGGAGGCTTCTCTAAGACAAAATGGTTCGTTCAGGTGATTCTAAGTTTATTTAACAAATACCCGCCAGATGAGATATGTGCTCCAAGCGTTGGACCAGTAGAATTGCCTCCTTCAGAGATGCGATTTACACCTTTCTTTTATAACAATCTGTATCCTTATGCGAAAGATATGGTTTTCAGCCTGACTGCACTTGAAATGTTAGCAAAACATGAAAACGCTGATAAAATTATAAGATTTTTAGAAAATGTTCAGGGATTGGATGGTTCATGGGATCAGGATATTGTGGTTACTTCCCTGACAGCATTAGCGTTTCAAAGAACTAAAATAAATCCAAAAATAAATCCGTATCGGTGGTTTTCTAAAGTGCAGTATTCAGAGGGTGCCTTGCCAGCTTTCAACCAGTTAGCTTGCTGGGATATTGGCTGGGCAAGCTCTATACTTGCAAGTGAATTTTTACAAGATGAGAGGTTGCAGAGAGCAAGAAATTATCTTGAAAATGGAATATATCTAGATGGAAGTTTTGGATCAACATTACCATATGCAGGGCCTGATATTGATGATACTGCAGTGGCTTTAATAGGACTCAAAAGTCTCCGTTCAGATAAAGCCCTACAAACAGTTCGATACTTAAAATCCATGCAAAATGCAGATGGAAGCTGGAGCACATTCCCGGAATATTACGGCAGCCCCCCTTATTGTGTTTCAGGAAAAGTTGTTCATCAACCAAGTATGGATATAACTTGTCACGTTTTAAAAGCTTTATACGATGAATCTTTAACAGGTAAAGAACCTTTCATAGAATCCGCTCTTAACTGGTTAGTTTCGGCTCAGAATAAAGATGGTTCATGGAAAACGACATGGTTCAATAGTAACATCCATGCAACCTCTGAGGCTGTAATTACATTGCATAAATTTGGGATCAAAGAAGAAACTATAGCCAAAGGTTTAGAATATCTCGTTGCTCAGCAGCGCTCTGACAGATGTTTCGGCAATGGCACCGTAGAGGAGGCATCATTAGCTATAACAGCATTTATGACCTGCTGTTTTGACGCTGTAGATATTGATCCTGTAATTCAATTCTTGATAGATTCACAAAATCCAGACGGTTCTTTTGTGCGTTCTTATACAGGAGTCTATGCCCACTCGATTCTTTATAATGACCCAATGTATTCCGCTTATCTGGGATTAAATGCATTTGAGTTATATAATAAAGTGGAGGTATAAAAATGAAAGAACGTTTTGAAGGTGAACTTGCTAGAAAATGGAGAGAACAAAGGGTAAAACGCATTTTAGAGAGCTATCGGGTTGAAGATGTTAAAAACTATGTAAATGAAATGAACGCACCGAGAGCAATATGTTGGGAAATTACAAACATATGCAATATGAAATGTATGCAGTGTTATGCATATAATAAAAATATAAAAGATACTCCACTTACAAGAACTGAGGAGGCAAATCTAATAGAAGATTTCGCCGCAAATTCAGTAAAGGCCGTTGAACTTACAGGCGGAGAACCCCTTCTTCGTGAGGATATTTTTGATTTAGCACAAGATATAAAAGACAAGGGAATACGAGTCTCTTTGGCGACTGCTGGGGTTGAAATAACAGATGCTATAATAGATAAATTGAAGCCCCTCGGCATATCAACTGTTTATATCGGCATTGATGGATGTAAACCCTCAACTAATGATGCGATTAGAGGAAGGAAGGGTCATTTTGAATTAGTGCTCCATAATGTCCAGAAGCTTATAGATGCAAAAATTCCCGTTAGCTTGAATACAACGGTAATGAACAAAAATGCAGATGAAGTTCCTAAAATCTTTGATTCACTAATAGCCAACGGAATTGACGTGATGAAAATTAGTGGATTCAACATCTTAAGACTGAAACCAACTGGGCGGGCAACTAACAAGTTAGCCCCATCACTGTTGAAGTGGCAAGAGATTTGCAAGTGGTATACAGAAACTATCTTGGGAGCAGAATATTGGGGTGCACCGTATCCAACAGGCACTGTAAAAACAGAGGATAGACGTTTGGTTTCTCAATTAATTGGAGGATGCCTGGCAGGGAGATTTTTAATCGCTATAAGTGTGACTGGCGATGTCTTCCCCTGCTTATTTTTCAGAAAGAAAGTTGGAAATATAAGAGATAGTAGCTTCATAAAAATATATCGGGAATCTCCAATACTTCAGGATTTAAGAGACCGCAGCAGGTTAGGAGGAAAATGCGGTACTTGCGATAAACGTGAAGTTTGCGGCGGATGCCGTGCTCAAGCATTCTACGAAAAAAATGATCATTTAGCCTCAGATTCTTGTTTTTATAATCGGGTTGAATAACATGAGTAAAAATTTTGAACTGCCAGAGCGGGTTAATTTTGAGATTACAAGTAAATGCAATCAGTCATGTATTCACTGCTTTGCATCTTCAGAACATGAAGAGAAAGATATGTCCACAAAAGATGTAAGGGACTTCATCGATCAGTTAAAGGGAACAAGTGTCAAATATTTAAGCTTCTCTGGGGGAGAACCCCTTATTCGCTCTGATATATTCGATTTAATAGACCATGTTAAAAAAAGGGAATTGTATATAGGGTTGAGCACCAATGGGACATTAATCGATGAAAATACGGCTGTAAAAATAGCAGAATCGGGAGTGGATTCAGTTGCAGTTTCAATTCATGGCTTTAATGAATCTACCCATGATACTATAGTCCGAAAAAAGGGAGCTTATCTAAAGGCAATAGAAGGAATCAAAAATCTGCTCGCTGAGAATGTTCCTACAAGAGTTCTGACAACTGTGATGAGACAGAATTATACTGAAATTTCTGACATCCGTAAAGGATTGGAAAAGCATGGAATTAATGTGAATAAAATTTTGCATTTTTCTGCAATGCCTCTTCGCCCTGCTGGTAGGGCAAATGTTAACTGGAATGAACTTGTCCTGAGTCCAGATGAACTTTGGCACCTCTGGGAAGAGAGATGGGGTTCTATTGGAAAAGACATCTTTGGAGATTGTCCACTGCCAATTCCAATCATTGAAACTCTAGATGTATTCCTTAAAGAAAAGCCATATGATTTGACATCAGAAAAACTCAAGAAAATTTGTGAGGGATGTGTAGCGGGAAGAATTTTCTGTGAGATTACAAGTAGCGGCGATGTACTTTTATGTCCATTCGTTCGTCTTCCTATCGGAAATATAGGAAAAAATACTTTAGAAAATATCTGGAAAACTTCCTATTTGATTAAAAAAGTGCAAAATAGAGAGTTCACCGGAAAATGTGGTAACTGTCAGAATGCCGATATATGCGGTGGCTGCCGTGCTGAAGCGTTTGTGCGCAATGGAGATATTTTGAGTTCAGATCCGACATGTAAATTTGTTCCACACATGTATTAGTTATTATAATAATTTATTCAGGATATAATAATGGATGCAATAAATCAGCCAGAATCCCCAAATCGAGATAAAATCATCCAGATAAAGAGTTTGGATAAGACTTTTCAGAATCGCAGAACTATAACTGCTGTGAAAGATGTCAGTTTCGATGTAATTAACGGGGAAATTTTCGGTCTTTTAGGCCCCAATGGAGCAGGTAAAACAACATTGATACGGATGTTAACTACATTAATTAAACCTACTTCTGGGACAGCTATTATTGCAGGATACGATATAAAGAAGGAACAAGAACAAATTCGTAACCTTATCGGGGTCTGTCCCCAAAACAGTACTATAGATAATCAGCTAACTGCCTGGGAAAACCTTGACTTCTATGCAAAGTTGTTCAACATGCCAGATGACGAGAGGGAAGAGGGTATAAGGCAGGCTCTTAAGATTGCCAGCCTTGTTGATCGTGCAAATACCCCTGTATACACTTTTTCAGGAGGCATGAGACGTAAACTTGAGATTGCAAGGGCTTTCATTCATAAACCTCTTATACTGTTCCTCGATGAACCTACTATAGCCCTTGACCCAGAATCGCGAAGAGCGGTCTGGCAGCAGATTATAACTTTAAATTCAGAGGGAGTGACTATTATTCTGACCACGCATTACATGGATGAGGCTGAAAAACTATGCAATAGAGTCGCTTTTATCAATGGAGGTAAGTTAGTAGCCCTTGATTCACCAGATAATCTCAAAAAGTCCCTGCCTACGGGAGACCTTATCGATGTTGTTGTTGATAGAACTGAAGCACCACTAATTTCAGAACTAAAAAATATTGAGAATATTATTGAAGTGAAAATAAACGAAAATAAGCTGCAAGTCTCGGTAAAGAATGGTAAAAGTGCTTTACCTCAAATTGTAAACATTAT
The DNA here is from genome assembly GCF_900196725.1 of Candidatus Methanoperedens nitratireducens. Lineage (GTDB taxonomy): Archaea > Halobacteriota > Methanosarcinia > Methanosarcinales > Methanoperedenaceae > Methanoperedens > Methanoperedens nitroreducens_A. The sequence continues at coordinate 9,504 of NZ_FZMP01000010.1, forward strand.
CGAGAGATATAAAATCAAGATAGAATCCATCTCAATGCGTTCCCCTTCTCTGGAAGATGTTTTCATTCATTATACTGGTAAAAAACTTGATGCTCCGGCTAACGATCCCAGGTCGGCATGGAGGGGAACAAGATGAGTGGCACATTGGCGGTATTTGAAAGAGATTTTAAAAAATTCATCAAAACTCCGTTCATGATTGTAATGACGTTAATGTTTCCGATATTTTATTTAATCATTTTTGGCAATGCAATGGGCGGCAATATAGACCATATTCCTATTGGTGTAACTCAGGAGGATTTATTTGATAATTCCACTCCACTATATGAGTCAGCAATAGAGAAAATGAAACAAAGCATTGTTTTTGATGTCACAGTATACTCAAATGAACAAAACGCTAAACAGGATCTCAGTGAGGGAAAAATCAAAGCGGTTGCGGTTTTTCCAAGCGAATATTCACAAGGAAATGAAGTACAATTATACGTGGATAGCTCTGAATATTTAATCCCAGCGATTGTTGATTCGGGATTGAGTAGTATATTTAACAGTCTGAAGGTTCAATCTAAAACCCGAACGACAAAAATTTACGGAGATATTGATTATATTCAATTCTTTGGTGTTGGTGTGATGGTCATGGCTATTTTTATGTCTTCCATGATGGGTGGTGGAATGTCTTTAATTAGAGATAGGGAGATGGGTATAATCGAAGGATACCTTGTAACGCCTGTTAAACGTTCAAGCATTATAATAGGAACAATAGCAAGTGGAACTGTTAAAGCACTGGTAGCTGCTTTGTTGATTCTGATGCTGACTATTCCGGTGGCTGGAATAGCTATAAAAAGTATAGAGGGATTTTTATTAGTTCTATTGGTTCTATCCCTTACAAGTATTGGTATAATCAGCTTCGTAGTAGCTTTTGCTTCTCGTCTTGCCAGCCAGTGGGCATTTAGTTCGATAGTTAGCTTCTTAAACCTTTTACTATTCATGACAAGCGGGGCGTTCTATCCAATCCAGGGTATGCCTACATGGTTGCAATATATCACATGGATAAATCCAGAAGCGTATGCAGTACATGCATTGAGAAGTGTAATCCTGAGAAATCAGGGATTCAATTTCATAATGTTTGATTTGATAGCCCTATCTATATTTACTGCAATCGTTGTCGCAATTGGAATTTCAAGTTTTAGGAGAACATTAGAATAAGAATAAAACGGAGGTATTATGAGAGATATTAGAAAGACTATAGCAATTTTTATAGTGGCTATGTTTAGCGCTGTGCCAGTCTATGCAAGTACTACGTATCTACCACAAAGTTTTGATTTTTCCAATAACTATTATACAGTATTCGGAGAACCCAATCTTACAGCTACACTTATTGGTAGTAATGAGTTCGAAAAGGGAGAACAAGTGATATTATCAATTAATGTTCTTAACAGTGGAAAAATTCTTGGATTTAGAACTGAAAGAGAATTGGATCCAAGTGACCCTGATTACTCAAATAGAAAACAGCTTGCTGAAAAAGAAAAAAATTATGAACTTCAAAAAATAGATGCCTTGAACGTTATAGCCGTATTGAGTGTTGATTCTGGTGAACCGTTACAGATCAAATCAGGCCCTCAATACATAGGCTCAATTCGTGGCGGAGTGATCTCCAGCCCAATACAGTTTGCTATTGAAATCGATAAAGATGCAGCCCCTGGAATTTACAAACTTAAATTAAATCTCTCTTACGATTTCCAGCAGGATGTACAAGTTAGTGGAAATGTGACCAGAGGAGAAGATGTTACCAACTTCTGGTATGATAAACTTAACCAAAACCAGACTATAGAGATTAAGATTAAGAAACAAGCAGAGTTTGAAGTTATAAATGTGACTTCACGTGATTTACGAGTTAATAGTGAAGGCTTAGTAGAGATAACGTACAAAAATACAGGTGAAGAGATAGCAAAGGAGGCAGTTGCTAGAATTAATGTCATAGAGCCATTAAGCAGCATAGATGATCAAGCATTTCTGGGCACATTGGCACCGGGACAAAAAGCAACAGCCGTGTTTAAAATTAAAGTGGATAAAAATGCAATACTGAAACCTTATGAGATAAGTAATAAAATAAAATATTCTGACACCAGGGGCAATACTAAGATATCAGATGAGATTATTACCAGTGTAGTTGTAGAACCAGCACTATCTTTAGGGGATAAACTAAATGAAAACAGTAGCATGCTGCTGATTAGTGGGTTCCTTGCTGTAGTAGTTGGAACAAGACATTATCTAAAGAAAAAATCATTTAAAAATAGTACGTCTCTTAAGTAATTGCAGAGGACTGATTAAGCCTATAATATTACTCAATTCCAGCTACGTATGCTGTTTTTGCTTTTTTACTTATAGTAGTTGCTACACTATCAAATACGCTGCGAAAATATTTCTGATAATTTCGCAGCATATATGTTTCTGAGAAAAACCCGAGTAGAGTACGAATCAGTAAACCATAGTGCTGGAGTTCTTCCTGAACCTGATAGTTACTATGATAATCTTACCGCCAGACAAAATCTCAGAATTTACGCCAAACTCTACTATATTGATGAAAAGATAAGGGAGAAGCGTATTGTTGATCTGCTTGAACTTGTAGGTCTCAGTCGTGCCATAGACTAGCGAACAGGAGGATTCTCAACAGGAATGAGAAAACACTTTGATATCCTGCCTAAGCACATAAATGAGTCGTCTGTATTGTTCCTTGACGATCCGACTAGCGGAATATACACTCTCGGTGCCCAGATGATGCGGGATTTGATTAAGAAATTAAGCAAGGAAAAGGGGGTAACAGTGTTCCTGAGCAGCTATAGCATGGCGGAGGTTGAGGAGATATACGACAGGATAGGCGTTATCGCAAGAGGTAAGTTGCTTGCCGTAGGCACGATGGAGGAACTCAGAAATAAGTTGCGAGATGATTACAGCACCTTTATTTTCGCTATAGAGTACATACTCGTATGCCAGAACTACGATCTCTGTAACAAAACTCACTGGCTTTTAGAAACATTTTCAGGCATGAAAATCACTCAAAATGGGGACACGAACTTACTCCTTTTGATTTTGATAGGGGACTTACTTCTTCAAAGTGCTCTTTAATCTTTTTTGGATAAATGGAAAAAACACTGCTAAAACCATGATTGAATAAACAGCTTCAAATCCAGGAGTAGATTTGGAATTAAAGGGTTCTTCCCTGGCGATTTTTATTCTAACATCAACCTGCCCTGTGGGTTTAGCACCTTCTGCAGGCTGGACTGTGTTATCTATAACTATATAGTATCTGTCTGTTTGCGGCAATTCCCATGCGTATGATTTAGATTTTACATTCTTTCCCTGACCAGCTGCAAAAGAATCGAAGGATTCTGAACCTCCTCCTAACATTGTAGATTGATAATTCGTAAATTTTCCTGAGTCCAATAAGAAGACATCTACAGCATTTCCGTTAATTACTTCCAGACTAACATTAACTGACACGCTACGAGTTCCTGAGAAGCTGTAAACCAGATATTCGTTATACTCTACTGTTCTAGTTTCATCCAGAGAACCCAGTGTTATTTCCTGGATAGCTCCCTTTGGTTTTGTTGATGGTTTTTCCTCATATTCTTTCAATACTTTGTATGTATCTTCTTTAAGTTTATAATTCGCCAGCACTATTGACTTATCCCTGTTGCTTATTTCTTCGTTTTTCTCAATAAGATCGATTTCTGCAAGCACCCATTCACGTCTGTATTCATTCATGTGCTCGATTAATGCCTTCTTATATTTCCGACCGCTATCGATAGCAGCATCCTCTCTATTGACAAATTCATCTGTAAGCGACTTTAAATAGGTAAGCTGCCCTTCGGAGATGCCTTTTCCCTCGTTGGCGGCGTACCACATATCCAGTCGCTGTGACTGTTCTGTAACTAAAGATAATCTCCACTGGTAATCTTGCTGTGCATCTTCAATCACTCCAGCAAATGCAATTGACGGCAGCAGGATTGCACCAGCTAAAACCGTTAAAACCATTATTTTCATCTTAAAAATGGCGCCCATGGTACTGACCCCGCCAGTCTTTTGTCTCATAGCTTCAAAATCCTCCGCTGTGCTTCATCTTCTATTTCTCCAGATAACATCGACCAGTAGTAATGACACGACTGCCAGGATAGCTTCAAATCCCGGTACTGCTGCAGCTATTTTAATGATCAGAGATATTACTTCCCAGTCCTCTGGAGCCAGCAGTTGTTCAGTACTTGCCGAAGCTGATAAGACGCCGAGTGCTTTTGCTTTTTCTTCAGGGCTTACTTTTGCATAGGTTACTTTAAGCGGGATTTCAAGATTTCTTCCACTGATTGCTTTTACTGAGTATTTGGCAATATGCTCCTCGCCGGGCTTGAGTTCTCCTTTCCAAAGGATTGTTTCTCCGATTTTATCGCTACCTGAGAGGGCTGCTGCTTGTAGCTCAGGAGGATTATTTATTGATAGATTGATATGGCTTGCTGTAGCATTTCCTGTATTTTTCAGGTTCACTGTTATTGTCAGTTCCTGTCTAGTACTCCCAGCGCCTACCTCGTAGGTAACCTGTATCTGTGCTCTCTGTTTAACCACCGGTGATGTATAGGTAGATACAGGCGTTGAAACTGTGTATGTGGTTATAGGCATGGTTTCTACTGGAACGGTGGTTGAGATTATGGAGGCTGTGGCAGTACTATTACCATGACAGTTCAGGCAGTAGTTTCCTCCGTTTATGTGTGAAGTAAATCTCTCAGCATCACGGTGGCAGTTTTCACATTTGATTATCTGAACTGTTCCATTTTCTGCTTTTGTTGACGGGTGAGCAGGAGTAATATTATCAGTATCATGACAGTTTGTACAGTAAGTATTTCTCGACAGGTGTATTGTTATTATGTTGCCCATGCTAGGCTTAAAAGAATCTGGCGGCGGTGCGTGGCATTGTTCGCACACAACATAATGACCGGAACCTGCCCCTTCATTTACTGTTATAGGATATTTTGGTGGAAATCCGTGGCAGGTATCGCAGTTAAGGTTGGGGGTCCCTGCGCCTACATGTACATTGTGCACCTGGCTGTTTTTAAAAGTAGTTGGTGTAGGAGTGGGCTTTGGGGATACTACTGTAGCCATTTCAGAGATTTGAAATAAACCATCCACGGTAACGGTTCTGTTGGTTATATTACCGAAATGGACTGCAATTAGAGGATAATCGTTAAAACTTCCAACTTTTTTGGTATAAACATATGTTTTCCCCTTCGAAACTGCCATGGTATCAGCTATTTCTATGTTTAATGCCCCGTTTCGCAAAAGAGAAATGCTCGCAACCCCTCCTCTGATATCAATATCGTTTATCTTTAGCTGGTATCCGTCTTCCAGAGAAAGAATACTCCCGACACTCAAATCCCGCAGGATATTATTGTTCATCTTCACAATATGGAGTTCACCGGAATCCGAAGTTGTATTGTATGTAAACCTTGCTTGTGATGTTATCGGTCCAGCTGCATATCCTGCAAAATACTGTCTTTCCGAGTATGTAACCGTATAATAGTAGCCCCATTCCCTGTAACCAAAACCTACAGCAGTATACGACGTGCCAGCAGCTACTGGCAACTGGAACATCAGAGTTAAAAGCAGAACTAAACCTGCAAGTTTCCTCATTTATATCATCTCACTTTTTCAATTTAATTATTTTATCGTAATTTGCACATTTAACCCATTTAAAGGTTTCTACCCGAATAAGTTTATTATTACACTTTTCCCTACGAACTCAAGGAATTTGATGGACAAAAATACAAAAGAAATTATATTAGGAACAAGTAAAATAGACCCACGGTTTCGGGTAACTCTTATTCAACCTGTTCCTAAGCTGTTAAATGTAGAGATTGGAGATCTGATAGTATTTGTACAAAATGAAAAGGAGATATCATGATAAGGCCATCATCTATCTCCAAACTTAAAGTCTCTAAAACTTAACATATACGAACAATCTACCAAAATATCATAACTAACCGTAGAGTTATGGCATTTCGTCATAATATACACTTTATTCTGTGGTACCTGAGCTTCAAAATGTCACAACACATCCCAAATTATGATGTTTCTTTCACTTTTCTCGGCTAATGACAACGCCGAAGGCGAGATGCCCTGGAATTTATTCCAGGGCCGTCTGACGCGTGCCTCGAAGCGCAAGAAAGAAAGTATGACAAACAGGACATCTGAAAAAGACGCCCTTCATGGCGTTATGTCCGCGGGTTAGAATCCCACTGCGCAGGTCTGCTCCTGCGTAAAGAGAACGGGAAGTGCAGTACTGCGAAGTACTGTGCGGAGTTCCCTAATATCGGTAGCCACAGCCCTGAACACAAGTGAACCTGTAGTGGCCTTAGTATAAGCCGACACTCCGTCACTAAGTGGAAGGTTGAGCAGAATAGTGAGTACTGGGGCGATAAGGCAGGGATGGCTGCGAAGGCTTTCTTGTGTGACCGAGGGAGGTCTCATAATGTCCTCCTTGATGTTGGATTCACATCCTACACGTTTCAGGATTACTGGATTCAACTGAGAGGATACAGGTAGCCGAGGTATAACCTTACGGGAAAGCCAGAGCAATGCATTATGAGAAGTCGGATGAACCCATAGTAGCAATGAAGGTCATGCCAATGACATACAGAACCTGAATCGATGGATACAGGGGGCGACTGTATTGAGGGATAAACATGACCTAGCGAAGGGGTTCTGGTCTGGATAGAGATACGGTTAACAGCACGATAACAACAAACGGATAGTAAAATACCAGAAAGGTAGCCACCTGAAAGCAGGTGGAAACGCCATCTGGCAAAATTCATGAAGATTGTTGAATAACTGCTGAAAACCAAATCCGGCGGATTTATCAATTTGACAATCTGCCTCCTGCTATGGGATATGCCAGATGAAAGCCGTATACTGGAAAATGGTTCGTACGGTTTGATGAGAAGGGGATGGTTGCAAGACCATTCCTTTACTCTACTGGCGTGTCTCGAAACACAAGAAAGAAAGCAAAACAAACAGGACATTTGAAGGTAAGGAAAAAAATAATATGATATGTCCACAGGGTTAAAATCCCGCCGCACAGGTCTGCTCCTGTGCAAAGAGAAAAGGTAGTGTAGTATTGTGAGACACTGTGCGGAGTACCTGAATATCGGCAGCCACAGCCCGAAGCGAAAGCGAGCCAGAAATTAGATACGTTTATAGTTTCTGTGGTAACTTTTCGTCTACAGGAATTTAGATTGATTAACTCTGGACTTTACCAATCCTTGTTTTAATGGATGCGCCTCTTGAATTACAAAGTTATCTACGAAAATCGTCTTCAGAACACCGAGGTTTCAATCCTTGTTTTACAAGGATACATTCTGAAATCTCAAGCGTGAGCATGCTTACATGCAGGGATGTTGTCTTCTGTTTGCTCTTCTTTAATAGTTCCTATAGTTCCCATAGTTCATATAGCACTTATAGTCCCCATAGTACCAATAGTATCCATCAATTAGATACCAGTACATTAAAGAGGATTACAAGCTGAATCTATAGTTTATCTGAAAAATATGATTTAAACTTATAAAAGGTATAGACACAGCGAGGTTCTAAAGATGTAATGATTATGTAGCTGATGCTTAAAAGGTGCAGTTCATACTATATAAATCCATAGTTCCCATAGTTTTTATAGTGGATTTTAAGCCGTTTTTTCTGCGATCCCCGTCATTGCACTTGTGTTGTCCTCTCTTTCGGCGAGGGATAACGATTATGCATATAAATCCTAAGATCAATCTCAGGTTTTATATGCAGGCAGTACCCCTCTATTTCTGCAATTTTCCGCGTTTTTATACTCTTTATTGCCCAATGTCCTAATTTATACCGCATAATTAAAATTGAAGAAGTTATCCCAGCTCCAAATATGATTTGAGAGAGACTCGATCATAGCAGGTGTCTGATTATTGTGTAAAATATCCATAAAATTCCAATAGAATTGGTATAGTTCGATTGCATCGATAAGTCTCGTTTTCTTCTTTGAAAAACATTTTGTCTTACGAACTAATCTGCCTATTCGTTCACGACAGATACTATTCATATTTTCGATGTCAGTAGTCTCAATTTCTTCATATTTTGGGGTTCCATAAACGATAACTTTTATTTTATCGACTATTTTACCACCTTCCCTTATTTTTATAAGTTGTCCATAATCAACACAGGTTACAGCATAATACTCTGGAATGGTGTTTGTGTAATCGTCATTACCATCGGAAAAAATTTCGATTTTATTGTCAGGAAAAGGCAGCTTTACTCGCTCAAAAACATTTTCAAATAATTTTCTACACGTTTCCCTTCCCTGTTTTCCAACCTCATATGCAACCATCAAATAAGATCCTCTTGTTATGAAATTGAATATCCAGGCATCACCTTGGACATCTGCATCTGGGCTTCCTGGCTCAACCTTCTTTTGTTTTTTTTAATGAATGTCCACATTTCATCGACCTCAAATTGTCCAAGTTTTACATCATGAAGAAGAATTGAATTTACCATCTCAGCATGTAAGGCAAGGTCTTCTAAAAGCTGTCCTATGGTATCTCGATGATGTCCAGTTATCCGTTCAATTGATCTAATACCGTTTTTCTCTACCAAGTGCTTGCAAATATCAATGATCTCTGATTTCGATAGGTGCTTATGATAAAGTGGTGTATTCGCTGTTTCGACAAACCAGGTACGACAGTGGTTACAATAGTATTGTTGATGCCCTGCTCGATTTTTCCCACGCTTCAGTATGTCTTTTCCTTCTTCCCTCAAAAAATATTTGCAATTTGGATTCTGGCATGTAATATCAGTTTTACTCCGGGGTCTAGCCATGAAATATCACAAAAATAATAATGGATGCTATTCTTAATAAATTATGCGGTCTATATTAGGACAATGCCCTTTATTGATTGTATATTTTTATAGTTTTTATAGTTTTTTTACTATAAATACGGTAAAAACAGGATTAGGGTATATAGGTATATACGTAACTACAATATACCCTAACCCCGTACTTGAAATGTACATGGCTTGCTATCGTTTTTGCCTATAAACCTTTCTCACTCACAGAACAATTTTGTGAAGAAATGTATTTCTCAACTACTTCCCATCCCCGTCCAACAGAGCCGTGATAGCAGCCAGGAGACCAGAGATGACCTTCACACCATTCCCCTGGGCTTAGGATCATGATATCAGCACAACCCTTCAATATACCTCTCCGCCGATACCGCAGCTATCGCCCCATCGCCAACCGCCGTGGCTATCTGGCGCAGCGGCGTGACCCTGCAATCGCCTGCCACGAAAATACCTTTGATTGATGTTGACTGCCCAGGGTACGGGATTATAAACCCGCCCTCGTCTTTTTCAACATTCACAAAGCCTGTGTTCGGAATCAGGCCCACGTATATGAATACGCCGTCTGTTTTTATTTCCGAAAGTTCGTTTGTCTTTATGTTCTTGACAACCACTTTCTCGACAGTCTGCTTCCCGGCTATTTCCTCAATCACGGAATCCCAGATAAAGCTGATCTTCGGGCTGGAAAAAGCATGCTCCTGGTTTATTTTCTCGGCGCGGAGTTTGTCCCTGCGGTGGACGATATACACTTTCTTTACCATCTTGGTCAGGTAGATGGCTTCGGTGATAGCGGAATCTCCCCCTCCCACGACTACCACGATCTTATCCCTGAAAAAAAAGCCGTCGCAGGTGGCGCAGTAGGATACTCCCCTGCCTGTAAAATTGATCTCCCCTTTGGCGCCCAGTCTTCTTGGCGTTGTGCCCGTCGCGATGATCACGGCTTTTGCCTCGAAATCGCCTTCCGTGGTCTTCACAAGCTTTGTATTCCCTTTATCCTCTATCCCCATGACCTCGACCATGCTCTTTGTTTCAAGACCGAATTTAAGCGCATGCTCTTCGAACTTCCGTGCAAGGTCACCGCCTGAAATCTCAAGGAAACCCGGGTAATTCTCGATCAGGTCGGTGATTATTATCTGGCCGCCGATCCCGGTTCTTTCCAGGAGGAGGGTTTTTAACATCGCGCGCTTTGCATATATTCCTGCGGTAAGACCTGCCGGTCCCCCGCCTATAATAATGATATCGTATGCCATAATTTTTCATCCACTGGATTTTGCGTATAAGATGTTAAACAGGCTTAATAGCTTTATCTTTTGGTTGGGAAAACTTTATATCTATGTAATGCCAAGTATCATATGTAAGAAAAACTTACACATGAAACTAAAACTAAAAAGGTGAGACATATGAACATGAAAACAATTGTGGCAATAGCAGTCATCCTTGCTGTACTTGGAGCAGGCTACGTCGTGGCAAGACCGGGGAGCGGAGATTCCTGGGGCGGCATGATGGGCGGCAACCGGGAAGGTAACGGGATGATGGGAAGCTATGGCAACGGAATAACAGGCGGCTATGACGGAATGATGGGCCAATATGCAGGCATGATGAACAATCTCGGAAATGGCATCTGGAACAACATGATGGGCGGTTACAGAGGCATGATGGGCTACGGCAACGGAACAACAGCCGGCTACGGCGGAATGATGGGCGGCAATGGACCAGGAAGTGGAATGATGGGCGGCAATGGACCAGGAAGTGGAATGATGGGCGGCAATGGACCAGGAAGTGGAATGATGGGCTATGGCAACGGAAATAGTCATTGCGACGCAGGCGCAGGTTATGCCGGCAGCGGCTATGGGGCAAACGCCACCCCCATATCCATTGAGAAAGCCAGGGAAGCTGTAGATAATTATCTTACTTCAACAGGAAATACTGACTTGAGGCTTACAGAAGTAATGGAGTTCGATAATCACTTCTATGCAGAAGTAGAGGAGAAGAGCACAGGTGTACATGCTTTCGAACTGCTTGTGGACAGATATACTGGTGCCGTATTCCCTGAGATGGGTCCGAATATGATGTGGAATACAAAGTACGGACACATGAACTGGAACACGCAGGCGCAGACAACAGTAACCAGAGAAGAGGCGCTTAAGGATGCCCAGGCGTATCTTGATAAAGCAATACCGGGAGCTAAAGCGGATGAAGAGGATGCTTTCTACGGCTATTACACCGTACACGTGCAAAAAGACGGCAAAATCTACGGGATGCTCAGCGTAAACAGCTACACAGGCGCTGTGTGGTACCATAACTGGCATGGAGCTTTTGTAAAAATACTGGAAGTTGAGTAAGCTTCCAGCGTTTTTATAAAAATGAGATGTGAGGTAATATCCGTCCATTTTATTTTAAATACATTCAGCTTCTTTTAGTGAATCGGTGAAAAGGTGGATAAGAAATCCCTTGCAGAAATACTGGATGCGCTTGGAAACGAGCATAGCCTGAACATCATGGCAGTTCTTGCTGGGGGCGAATGTTACGTTTCAGAACTGGCTAAGATTGTAGGGATATCCCGCCCGCTTCTCTACCTGCACCTTAAGAAACTTGAAAATGCAGGGCTGGTGGAAAGCGAGATACGGCATTTCGAGGAGCCACCTTATACTAAAAAATTTTACAAAGCAAAGAATTTTGAATTAATACTGTCATTGAGTAAAATCAAAGAGATTGTGAAGTAGGAGAAAATTTATGCAGATGATGGACGGCATGTTCGGTTCGGCTGTGGAGTGGCCGATATACACTCTTATAATAGTGGTAGTTATCCTGGGTCTTATATCCGTTTATTTGAGCTACATGATTTTAACGGAACTGAAAGAGATGAGACTGGCTTTTGAGAGAGTTGAAAAACTTCTTAAATCAGTTGAGTGAGATATGGTTCTCAACGATGCCCAGAAAAACATCATAAAAAAACAATTCGAAAAACTGACCGGGGATGTCGAACTCGTCGTTTTCACACAGGAATTTGAGTGCAATTTCTGTAAGGAAGCCCGGGAGCTGTTACTTGAGATAGGGGCACTATCCCCGAAAATAAGTACAAAAGTTTACGACCTCGTCAAAGATGAAGAGCAGGCGAAAAAATACAACATCAAAAAAATACCTGCTACTATCATTGCTGGAAAATCCGATTATGACATCAGGTATTATGGCGTGCCGGCAGGCTATGAGTTACCTGTTATAGTGGATGATATCATAGATGTTTCCCGGGGCACGACATCGCTGTCCGATAATGTGAAGAAAAAGCTGGCAGAAATAACTAAACCCGTACATATACAGGTATTTATATCGCCCACATGCCCGTTCTGCCCAAAGGCGGCGCGGATCGCCCATCAATTAGCTATCGAGAATGAGTTCATACGCTCCGATATCATTGAGATGACCGAATTCCCGTATCTTGCCCAGAAATACAGCGTGATGAGCGTCCCTCATACAGTGATCAACGGGGATACATCGTTAGTGGGGCTGCAGCCGCCTGAGGTATTTATCGAACAGATAGCCATGGCGCTGCGGGCAAGCTATAATCCGATGTACTCTTAGACTTATACAGGCTCATATTGATTTTACCATCGTTACTTTACCCTCTTTGCCTATTTTCACGGATTTGAAATGGGGGCCCTTCCAGTAGACCATCTTTTCAATGTTAATCTGTACGATCACATCGTTCTCTCCCATTGGTTTATTCTCTATTACAGCCTGGTACTTGCCTTTAAATTCCATGTATATGTCGCGGTACAACTGCAGCGTCTCCTCAGGAAGGAAATAGATTGGCCCTTTCTCAGTTATGAAAGCTGTTCCCTGAGCCATCACCCCCTCATTGTTGAACGGGTTTACCGGGTCTCTTATGTCGATAGTGATGCTTACGTTCGGATTCTCCAGTATGTTCTTGACCTTCTTTGATTTCTCATTGGTGATGAAGAATATTTTCTGGGACTGACCGTCATATACGAAGAACACCGGGGTGAGATGAGGCGTATCAAACCTGTCGCTTGTGCAGACATACCCGAAATAATTCCCGTACAATATGTTCAGCATCTCGTCGGGTATTTTCATGCTCACACCGGCACACTGATCTGTTTTGCCCCTCTCCAGTATATGATCCGGGCGGGCTTTACTTCCACGAGTATCCTGGCAATGATCGGAGTCAGCTGCCAGGCTTTGGGCAATTCCGAAGTAGAGTATTTCCTGGTGTATTCAGGGTATTTCGTTATAAAAAGCCGAAGCGTCCGCAGCATCTGTATTAACCGGAGCGGAACATCCAGCAGCCCGTATATCTTCACTTTTCCTGTAAATAAAACCGCCTTGTTCTCGTAGATATTGCTCATATCCCTTTTATCTATCAGGAAGGCGATTTTATTATTCTTCTTCATTACTTTCAATTTTTTTGCTTCTTTCGAGGTATTAAAAAACATCCTCTGCCCGTCAAAGACATATACTACAGGGGTTATATGCGTCACTCCTTTAAGAGAAGTTCCCACATAGGCAAAACTGGACTCTTTTACAAGGTTGTATATGTCAGGCGGAAGCCACGGCACCTTTGATATGAGATATGCAGAGATCACATTGGTAAGAGTTATAAAGGTCATAAAAGCAAATATCATTATGACAAAAAGAGGGTCGCTCTTTATCAGTGGTAACAGGAGAAGCGAAATCAATCCGAAGAAGACGTTATTGATATCCAGTTTCCGGAGTGCCCTGAGCTCGGTGTATGGAGTATGCTCAAGCTCGGTCCTTCTTTCGGCAAGTTTTTTTAGCTCAAGGGACCTCCACAGAGCAAGGATGGATGTCCATATCCCGAGTCCCATCCTGTAGCATACATCCCAGATAAGAAGACTGACAAAAAATAGCAACAAAATGTTCGGATTCTCTCCCAGCCAGTATTTCAGCAAACCTGAGCCGTCATGGAAAAGATAGAGCATGAAAGGAACGAATATGGCAACCCCGGGGATCGCTTCATAGTGGTTCTTATGGAAGAGGATTCCTTTATACCGTTCAAGCAATTCATTTTCATCCTTACTTAAAGGCGCCCTGAATTTTCGAAGCGTCGGCCCAAGCTGCAGGATCAACATGCTCCACAGCACTGCTACCAGGATTCCGAGCGAACCGTATGCCAGTGAGATTGTTTTCAGCTGAAAAACGAGCCCCAGGATAATACCGAGAATGAGGAGAAATAATAATTGCAGCAGGATGCTGTACTGATATGAAAGAAGAGAGAACGGCGGTATTTTGCTCACGATTATTTCATATATCCACTTCATTTCTTTTTTTTCGCCGTCATGCATATGAAGATTTGATGTAATGCATTGATAATAAACCTCTCTCCTGAACCAATATCAGAATAACAAATCGATAAGGTTATTTATTAACAGTAGAATCATTAGGCTGGTAAGTATGAAAAACATAAAATTAATCTCAATAATTCTAATTATCCTATTATTTGCTTTCCTGGGGTGCGTTAATCCACCTGCCGGTACCCCTACCCCGACTGCAACGCCGACAGTCACAGAGACGGTACAGCCCACGGTCGTTCCGACTACTCCGAGCCCCACACCCACACCTACTCCGGTATCCAGAAAACCACTGCTATACAAGTCCTATGTGGATCAGGATTATGGTTTCAAGCGGGTAATCGAAGCCAATTATACACCCTTCGTATATGATAATCTCACGCTCAACATACATACCGGGGATACTGTCATGTGGATCAATGATGCTACGCCCGATGAAAAACTTACAGTAGTGAGTGAACAAAATTTATGGAATGAGTCAAGCGGCCTTTTAAGATGGAACTATCAATTCATCAACTACACGTTTACTCAACCTGGAACATATGGAGTCTATGTCAAAGAGTTTCCGCGTCTTAGACACCAGAAAGTCATAGTGAACCCGTAAATATCACTGGAAAAATAATCACGAAGAATCATGATGATTAAATCGTAAAATTTAAGTTAAGGAGGTAGGACACGCACTTCCGTGCAAACTGTTTTAGTATTGGATAAATGTTTCAAAATATGAATTACTGTGCCCGCAGTAACCAGCAGTGATAGGAGGCGGTTTTATACACAAAGAAGAGTTGATTCAGCTACACACCCTGATGGTGCAGATGAAGAGGTTTTTTGAAGATAAAGGGAAGGGTGAATTTTCCCAGTACCAGTCCCTGCAAATAAGTCCCATACATGTGCACCGCAGCAAAGCTGAACACAAACACGCCATTTTCGTTCTCGGCAAGGAAATTGCATCCATAATGGCGCATGATGAATTCTCAGGAGCCGGAAGAACATCGGTACGAATGCAGGAGCTTGCATGCCGTGCTGTAGATGAGATGGCGAAATAAAAAACGTATTTTTTATTTTTATTTTATTCCTTCTACTTTTGCTGAAACATTTCGAAGCATATATTAGGTAATACAGTAAAAGAACGGGAAAAGAGGGATATATATGGAACTTAACGGAGTAGAAGTAGAAGATACGTTTGCAGAGGCTTTTCCGATAAAGATAGCGCGGGTATTGATCACCGGAGCGACCAAGAGATGGGCGCTGGTTGCGGCGCAGGAAGCTACCGGATTCGGTACATCCGTCATAATGTGCCCTGCCGAGGCAGGCATTGAAAAAGCCGTGAACGGTGACGAGACTCCGGACGGAAGACCCGGCGCGTATATACAGATATGCACATTCGGTTACAAGGCTCTGGAAGAGCAGCTCTTAAAACGCCTGGGGCAGTGCGTCCTGACGGCGCCGACAGCGGCGATGTGGAACGGTCTCCCCAATGCCGAGAAGCAGTTCGATACGGGGTTCAAGCTCAAGTTCTTCGGGGACGGGTTTGAGTCCGAGGCGAATATCGGAGGCAGGAAGGCGTACAAGATCCCCATGATGCAGGGCGAGTTCATTGCCGAGCACGGCGTGGGAGCGCAGGACGGCATTGCGGGCGGGAACTTCTTCATAATGGCAGATAACCAGATGGCTGCGCTGGCTGCGGCTGAGAACGCAGTGGATGCGATAGCACAGCTTGAAGGAACGATCACTCCTTTCCCTGGCGGCATAGTCGCAAGCGGCTCAAAAGTTGGCTTCACTAACTATAAGTTCATGAAAGCCACAACGAACGAGAAATTCAGCCCCTCGCTTAAAGCCAAAATAAAAGATACAAAGGTGCCGGCTGACGTGAACGCGATCTATGAAATAGTGATAAATGGCCTGAGTGTGGAAGCCATAAGCAAATCCATGAAGGCAGGGATTGAAGCTGCTGTTAAGATACCCGGTGTCAAGAAGATAAGCGCAGGGAACTACGGCGGAACGTTAGGCCCGTACAAGTTCAACCTCAACGAACTGTTTTAGAAATTAAGGGATACCTGAAATCAGAAACAACGAACTGATACGAACTCAAAACTAACTCATTGTAAAAAGTTTGTTTAAAGTTTGTTGTTTTTAATAGTAATTTTTATCATCAGTTAACGCCGTAAACCGACAGCATGGAGTATGAGGACGTATCCGCTCTTGCGGTCTATGAAAAAATAAGGGAGGAAGTGCAGCTAATTTATAGGTCAAGGCTTCAGACTGAAATCTTACTTTCTTTGATTGAGAGCAATAAAACCCTTTCCAAGCTCAGGGAAATAACAGGCAGCACCTCTCAGGCTGTAATTCCCAAAATCAGGAAATTAGAGTCTATGCATCTTCTGGAGAGACAAAATCATGAATATCAGCTTACACCTTTAGGTAAAGTTATAGCTTCCAAGATGGCAGATTTTAGCAGGGTATTAGTAGTTATAAACCGTCACAGTTACTTCTGGACAAGCCATTACATGGCAGGAATACCAGCTACACTGTTAAACGGGATTGGCGACCTCTTTAACTCCGAGATAATAAGTGACAGCAACGTAAACATTTTTAATGTGTATGAAAACTATTTGAAGATTATTAAAGAAGCGGGATACGTGTATGGCATTGCGTCTATTATCAGCCCCGGACATGCCAATGCCATTGGGGAAAGAATAGTCGGAGGCATACCTGTGGAGCTTATCATAAGTCGTAGTGTTGCTTTGCAATTAAAAGAAGAGCCATATTTGAGTAAAATTAACAGTTTGATTAATTAAAAAACTTCAGGCTGATGGTTACGGATGAAAATATTAAAGTCGGCATGACCGTGACTGATAGGTGCCTCTCCCTGGGGCTGTATAAGAAAGATGGAGTGACTTATGATACTACAACAGATCTTTTCAGTTTTAACCGGAGGGCAATTGAGTGGGGAAGACGCCTATTTGAATATTACCATCAAAGGTCAGATATTCTGGAAATATAATGCAGACGAAGTCATTTTATAGACTCCGCCACCTTAATGAGTTCTTCCTTGCTGATTGTCCCGCTGATTGTAATCTCGGTACCTTTCCATGTCCAGGAAAGCGATTTACTGAAGTCCGATTCCATATATCTGGCTTCAATGCCTTTGATTTTTACGGTCTCAAATTTTCCTTTTGGTACATTTCTGCTCTGGTTTGCCTCGTAAATCGAGAGCATCTCATCACCGTTCTTATAGCTTATCGAGAGGCTTTGAATTTCTCCGAATTTGAAGACTGTTACCTTATCGAGAATATAACCTTCCGGTAAATATTCTGGCGCCACCACTGTAAAGTTCACCGCCCCTCTTGCCTCATCCAGAGTCGTCTCTTTGGGCGGTGTAATCTCTTTTGTGACTATTTTAGCTCCCTGCGGTATCTTGAACTCGAACTCACTATCTGGTATGCCTGTATTGAATTCAACATTCCTGTATTCCATAGTCATCATCAGTTTACCATCTTTATCAAAGGTCTCCATGCGCAGGGGCATCCATGTTTCCTTATCCACCCAGAGCTTCTGGTTGATAAAGAAAGTCGCGTTAGTCAGGTTTTTGGGCACGAGTTCAAGGATAAAAGTATCTCTATCTCCTATTTTCTCAGAGCCTGGCATCTTGATATCGTTCCGCTTAAGCATGTCTTTTATAATCTTTCCATAATCAGCCTGGCTTGGATTATCCATCTCGGTCTTGGGAAGCTCCATAATTGTTACTTCGTTGGCTGTGGAGTTATACAACCACATAGTTGTGCCATTTGAGACAACGATATCCTCGGCACCTTCTCCTTCTGTGATTTTCATCCAAGATTTATCAGGTAGCTGGTACATGAAATCCATTTCTGATTCTCTTGACTCGCCATCAAAGGACATACTGAGAACAAGTGTGCCTTTATAGTCTTTTATGCTCTCATATTTTTTCTGCATCTCAGATGCTATCTGATCAGCAGACATCTCAACACAGCCTGCAAGCAGAGCTATACTGAGGATTGCGAAAATTGATATTATTTTATTTAGGTTCTTCATCCAAATTTCTCCATCGTAATTTTATTATAATTGGCGAAACAAAACTACACAAGATTTTAGCAATCTCAAAGTCTGCCTAATCATATCTTCGAAAAGTTTTAAGTTTCGTTTTATTCTTATTGAAATATACTTAACATCGATGCTAAAGTTTTTTAAATTAGTACACATTTTACACATTCAATATTAATCTGCCTGCACTAATCCAAACCCATATATTCTATCCTGGCCAGCATCTCCTAAATCAACAGCATTATAAGCCAATACATTGCGGATTTCCTTTGATGAAAGAGATATATTTTTACTCTTGATTAACGCAGCAACGCCGCTGACAAACGGTGTAGCCATCGATGTGCCGCTTGCATTAGCATAGCCGTCATTAATCCAAGTGGAGTAAATATCTACACCTGGCGCAGCCAGTTCTACTTTAGCGCCGCCTGCACTCCATACCGACGCAATGTTATTATAATCAATGGCTGATACCGCAATTACAGAATCGAATTTTGCAGGATAAAGAACATCATCTGTACTGAGGTTACCATCTCCACTGTTACCTGCGGCTGCAACAAGAAGAATACCCATTTTATAACTATTGGCCATTGTATCATTAAGCGCTTGAGAATAAGTCCTTGTTCCAAGACTCATAGAAACAATATCCATGTTATTCTGAACTGCCCAGTCTATTCCTTCGATAACATCCGAAATATAGCCGTTTCCATAGGTATCCAACACCTTCACAGCGAAGAGCTGTGCATTCGGGGCAACACCAACTACACCGATGCTGTTGTTTCTGGCTGCAATGATTCCTGATACCAAAGTGCCATGGCCGTTATCATCGCTCCATCTGCTGTTTCTTGATGTTCCAACAAGATTGATGCCTCCGGATACTGTTAAATCAGGGTGGGTGCTGCTTATTCCGGTATCCAGCACCGCTATCTTTACATTGTTACCTGTGGAGTTATCCCACGTTTTCGGCGCTTTTACTCTTGCAATACCCCATGTAATTTGCTGTAGCGGCTGTGAAGGTGCTGGCTTCGATGGCTTGCCAGCTATCTGGATCTTTACATCATTTTCTATATATTTTATTTTTGGGTGTTTCTTCAATATTTTAGATGCACTTTCTGGAATATCAGTTGAAATAGCATTAATTATACTATATTGTATGTAATGGCTTATGCCGTGCTCTTTAATTACGTTTTGGTCGATTTTATCATTGAATCCAATTAATACAGGCTTTGCATCTATCGTTGGTATTAGAACTACCATAAGGATGCATGAAATCAATATTCTTCTTGTTTTCATTTTATCTCTCCCAATTTCACTCCGTTAAGCCAAAATTCCGTCCTCAAAAACCAATGGAAGATTTTGTAATTGCCCTAATTTCTATCTAAGTTTATACTTTACCTAAATCTTATTGAAATAATGTAGTATAGCGAAGATTACGCCGATACTGATTCCAATTCTAGCTCCCGCTATGAGATTATTATCTAAATAGCCTATTACCAGAGCTACGGTGATTGCCACAGTAAAGTGTAATATTATTTCTATGTACTTTTTCATTTAATTGTTCCTTATCACAAACCGAATTATGCAAGAATGGGAAAACCGTAGGAAGGTTATGAAGTTTTAGCCTTCCTACGTTTGCTTCCATCATATCGAGATATTTTTTTTAACAGAACCCTATTGTGTCGCATGCATCAGGCGCTTGGGGATAACAGCCATAATTATTGATGAAATAGCACACAGCAGCTGCTATGGCAGTACATGCCAAACCACCAATAAACGTCAACCCAAGTCCTGCGATTATGCAGAGTAAAGCCATTTCAAGCCCACATCCGATATCGCAACCTAATTCGTACAGAGTAATACAGGCATCGCACTGGGTTACTTGAATAGAAACGCCAGAGTTCAGAACAGAAGCAACATCAATTTTCTCGTTGGTAACTTTACCATGATTAATTGATAATTGTTCGACTGAAACTGGGAACTTAGTCTCGTTTCTATATATAAGTACAGCTGCTGCCTTTACAACTTTGTGTGTATTCACTTCTGCAATAATACCTACTTGAGTGTTGTCTTGACTGCTAAAAGGTAATATTACGCCCTCCGATAAATTACCGTCTGCCTTTGTTACAATTAAACCTGTGGCATTAGCAAGACGTTGCTCATATCCTCTAGATTCTAACTCTTCTTTTAGTTTTTTCACATCAGCAGAATTCAATGCAACGTGCAAGTCTTTTGCAAGTTCTTCTTCATCTAACTTAGACACGTTAGAGATGTTACCAGAACCGCATGTGGGACAAGTACCACTGTCGCAGCTAGTGGACTGTTTGATAAGTAATT
>NZ_FZMP01000039.1 GCF_900196725.1 Candidatus Methanoperedens nitratireducens
AAAGCGCGTGAATTAACCATCATGGTCTATGTCACCGATTTCAGGTGTTTTCGTTGCGGGAGGATACATAAACCCCATGAGATAGAGAGGCTCCCGATCCCAAGGTGCGAATGCGGCGGACCCCTTGATGCGGAATATGATTACAGAGCTATACAGAAGGTCATCCTCCGCGATGATTTCATGCGCGCAAAGCCCACGCACTGGAAATACTGGGCGTTCATGCCAGTAAAAGACCTGTCCAGGATTATAACGATGGGAGAAGGCGGCACGCCCCTGCTTGAGAACAAAAGGCTCGGGGAAAACGGGCGGCTGCTCATAAAATACGAAGCCGCAAACCCGACAGGTTCTTTCAAGGATAGGGGCTCTTCCCTTGAGATCACAAAAGCGCTTGAGTTCAGGAAACACAGGGTCGCGCTGGCTTCGACAGGCAACATGGGCGCATCTGTGGCTGCATATGCAGCCTATGCCGGGCTTGAATGCAGGGTTTTCATCCCCGATATAGCAGGAAAAGAAAAGATCACACAGATAAAAGCCTACGGCTCTGAGACGGTAGCCGTGGAAGGGGATTACTCTGTTGCGATCAGGCAGGTTGAAGAATATGTTATTTCCAATAGCGACTCGTTCCTGACAGGCGATTATCCCTGGCGTAGCGAAGGCACCAAGACTGTAGGTTTTGAGATCGCTGACCAGTTGTACTGGCATGTGCCGGATTATGTTGTTGTTCCTGTGGGGAACGGCACGCTTATATGGAGCATCTATGAGGCATTCAGGGAGCTTGCGCTCGTCGGGATAACGGACAGAATGCCCCGTATAATAGGCGTGCAGGTCGAAGCATGCGCTCCGGTGGTCCATGCATGGGAGAATAAGCTTGATGAGATAATCCCTGTCCGTGATCCAAAAACTGTAGCGACCGCCATAGCGTGCGGCGACCCGATAGACGGTCTTGCTGCGCTCCGGGCGATCAGGGATTCGGATGGCTTTGCATTGCGGGTTTCTGATGGGGAGGCGCTTGCCGCGCGTGATAAGCTTGCAAGGAACGGGATCTTTGTTGAGCCGAGCGGCGCGGTGGCTTATGCAGGTGTGATGAAGAAGGGATTATCGGGTACTGTTGTAGTTCTTGCTACGGGGCACGGGCTGAAGGATATGGTCGGGCTGGGGTGATTTTCCTACAACTTAAAATGCCTATCAGATTCTTTTGATATACATTGATAAGAATGATGTCAATGTATTTATATCGCTTTATTACATATGTAATAATGGAGGTTAGTGTATGCTGTATCTCCGCTGGTCCAAGTAAATTCCAGAGAATACATCAAAACTCCTGAAATCTGGAAAGAATTCAAATATCCTGCATTGCAGCCTTAAGAAGTACTGGAATTAATGAATAAAATGGGGGATCTAATGAAAATAAATCATTTCAATTTATCAATCAATAAAAAAATCATTATATTGATATTATTTATTTTCTTTGTGAATAATTCTTCTGCCGCGACTGTTGAGCTTACTTCTGGAACTTTGCCTTCCAGCCTCCGTGAAGGAATTCAAACAAATCTAACAGTCAAAATTAATGAGCTTCAAGATAACAATTTGCTGACCATTGAAACGAGTTTAATTCCGGCAGGGGATAAACCGTTGTATGATTTCGGCGAATTAAATGCATTTATAAATGAAAACAGATACCAGCAAAAAATAACATTGAACTTATCTTCATTAAATAAACAGTTTATATATGTGACTATTTCCGGGAAAGCTCCTGATGCCGGGAATAATATTAAATGTGGTAATAGCGATATTATTATTACTAAATTTGGTAATACAAAATTAAAATTCTATGAAATTCATGCAGATGATAAATTAACAGGGATCGAATCATTTGACCTGATAATTTTAAAAAAGGAAAACTTTGAAAAAACTTTACAGCAAGTCAGCTGGTCTCAACTTGATGATTTAAAAAAAGAAACCAGGAACCTGTTTGACCTTGGATTGGTGAACGATGCGCAGATTCTTGCCAACAGTATGAAAAATATCCAGTTGCCGAACAATCTTTTACTGTTCGGTTTTATAGAGATAAAAGATAATACGTGGCTAAACGTTATTTTTTAATATCGATATTGATATGTTTTATAATTGGTTATTTATTGGGCTCAAGAAAGCAATATTCTGATGATAATGAAGATTAGAAAGGAGTGGAAACAATGCCGGAAATACAAAATATGAGCTTTCCCAGATACATATTCGCAATAGGTGGAGCTGGAAAAGATCTTATATATACAACATTAGAGAAAGAATGGATCCTCAGGGAGATAATAAAACCAAAATTTACAGCCACAACAGTCGATGTCAGGATTATAGATACGGCAATCGATGAAGAAAATAATGATCTGGAGAGGATCCAGCGAATAAATAAGAGCATAGATAAAATAGGAGAAGAATACAGATCCGATCCAAATTCTGCAAATAAAAATGTTGGCAGGATAAACATATCTTACTCGTTATTAACAAAAGAGATGACCTTACAAAGCCCGTATGATCTTATCGGTATTGAGCAAAATGTTAAAAAAGCCACCGGAGCATCGATATGGTGGATAAATGATCCCCAGCTTGGAGATGACTGGTATAAGAAGGTCATCAATCGCGAGAATTTTAAAGAATTGAATTTCTCTAAAGGCGTTTATCGAAAAAGAGCGATCGGCAAAGCTATTTATTATAAAGCTTTGAGCCAGGGGCTGTTTGATATTGATTTGCCCCTGACTGCCCAGGTAGATATCATAGTAGGTCTGGGGGGAGGGACTGGCAGTGGTATGGCTTTCGATCTGGCTACTAAGCTGAAAACCATTCAACCGACATCGGATATAACCCTTTTTGGTATTTTATCCACGCTGGATGAGAGTCCGGATGAAAAAGCAAATAATTTTGCAATGATCAGTGAACTGGAGCATGGTTATCTGAACAAAGATACTCCTTTTAAGAATGTAGTTCTTATACCTATGGAGGTAACCAGGTATCCGGGAAAAGAGAAAGCATCAGACGAACACGAAAGATTACTAAGAGAGTTTGATGAAACGATCCCATATATTTTTGTTGCATGGTACAACAACCCCGGGCAATTATTCTTTTCTAATTTACCTGAGTATGCACCATTTGTAATAGCAACATCACAGATCGTGAGATATAATGTAGAATCAATTAAAAAACTTAAAGATAAAGTTATTGAAAGTCTCCAGGACAAAGACATATCTTTGAAAAATGAAGAAGAAATGTATACTAATATTAAAAAATTTATTTCAGATTTTTCTTTTATAAGAAATATCGGGCTTCCTGATGAAGATAAATCATTTATCAGGGAAAGATTATCAAGATTCGACCTTGTTTTAGAACCTGATGAGAAATCCGTTAGCGCCGCGAATTTCTTCAAAGACCTTGATTATAATTCAATAATACACCTTAAAAAAGCCGTAGATGACGGAATTAAAGGAACTGAGAGCGACGATGTTGAAAAACAAATCACAAGTATTAAATCGGAGACTGACACCATTTCTATAGAAGATAAAAGTTTCAGGGATGATGTAGATTCAACATTGTATAAAATCCTGAAAAAAGATGTCGAAATCATCGAAATTATGAAAAATGTGCTAAATATGGCCAATAATTTCCCTGAGGATATTGTTAAAGATACACTGAAGGTGATGATCAAGGCAGATGAGTATAGATTGGGAAGACAGCTTAATAAAACCAGGGATGAAATAGATAGTTTAAATGGGAAAAGAAGAACTTTAGACGGAACAATCAGATCCGTACAGGATGATATAAAGAATTATAAAGATAAAGTGGAAAATGAACTGGATAAAAACAGAAGAATATGGCAGCAAAATGAAGTTAAAAATATTACACATCTTGATCTATTAGACGACAGCATTTCTCCAATAGGTAATGATTTCGCGCTTCTTAAAGACAACCTTGTAGAATTTATTAATAACATAAATTCCCGCAGTTCAATAAGGGATATTGATAACGAACCTGTCAGGAACATAGAAAGTATTGCAGATAAAATATATCAAAAACTTGATAATATAGGTATATATTTTGAGGATAAAAACGTTATTTTAAGAAGTCTGGCAAATGCAAAAGAATTAAAAAAGGCACAAATAGAACTTAAGAAAGGAATACCGGCTCTGGACAGGATGATCGGGATTGTTACAGAGACCGGCAGGATAAAAAGGAATAGAGACTTAAGAAAAAAGATTGACCTTAAAATCGCAGAATTAAATAACGATAAAGTGTTCGGGGTCAAGACCACTGGCAAAATCAGTACTATGGATTGTGTTTATGATTTTGATGTCAAACAAATAATTGATCAAAAGAAAGATGATATCATATCAAAGATAATAAACATGACCAGAGAAACGTTTCCCAATGCCGAGTCATTATTATTCGAGAATTTAATAATAACATTAAAAGATCCTGTAAAACGCAGGGATGTAAATATTGATGATATAATAAAATCAAACTTAGGTTATGATGCGGATATAACTAAATTACAAAATAATTTACAAAATTATTCTATCGAGTGGGATCAAATCGTGAAAAAGGCAGAGATGATCAATAATCTGGAAAAATTACTAAAGAATAATACTCCTGTCCTTAGAAGACATTCTGAACATATGAAAAAATATCATGACAATATGATAAATATAGGAAAAGATGTACAGGCTATGAGTAGGGCTGAGAAAGATGTTATCAGATATATTATGGATATTCAGCCTACAAATATATTCAGGGCTACCGTCACGGGTGCTAATATAAATAACATTCTGGAAGATAAAAGTGAATCTCTGGTCTTAAAACAAAATTTACAGGATGGTATTGAAAGAGAAATAGATAACAGGTATAACATATTAGTAAGAAGAGTTATAGAATCCCAGGATAACACAAAAAGATGGGATAAGACAAAGTTAATGAATCTTTTTGTAACTCTTGCTAATGTATCTCCATCGGATATAGATTCAAAGGTTGCAGTAACAAATTCATTCAGTATAGATAAAGAAAATTATTCTGAATGGAAATGTCCCTGGGGAGATACGTGGGGGGTTGGTCTGGTCTTATTCGTGGCGGGAGTTCCATTTGATAATGTTCGCAACATAACAGATCCGAGGGCGGGCTACTATCAATATTATAATATTGTAGAAAAAAACGGGGCTGCCTTCTTCCATCATTCATATTTGCTTGATAAAGGAAAATTTATAAGAAGAAAAAAGATATTTAATATAGAAGACGAAAATAATAAACAATTATTATTACAGAGTGATAAAGATATTAAATCTTTATATTATCAGAATTATGAAGAGATAGATATTAAAAATTCTTTATGAAAAAATGAACAAAGATGCAAAAGGTTCATTTTTTCTATTAAAAGATTCGAAAAATAAAAATGGGGGGACTTCAATAATGGCAATGTGGGGAATCATTTATATTTTATGAAGATCGGGATAGATAAAGATTATGTCAAATTTCTTGTCATTTTCGGCATAGTAACGATATTGACGCCTTTTTTAATGGACATCATTGTAAGATCATGGAAAACCGATCTGATGAAACAACTTGCCGATGGGATTAAGTCCATCGATCCTGCGGGGACATCGATTCTTTTCAGTATTGCCGTAGGATTTTATATTGGATCGATTTTTTTATTATATTTAGATATTTATAAGAGAGTGCAGGCTATATTATTGTCAATAGGATTATTTTCAATAACCAGTTACATCTTTAAACTTTTTAGTATAAATTTCAATTTGATTTTCATTATTTTAGGGATTTTGATTGGGGGCTTATCAGGCAACCGTTTTAAATTCACATATAGAAAAGAAATAAAACAGGCAGCCGCTAATATCAGTATTATTTCGGTAATTTATGTTGTTATTTCTTATATTATATTTTATTTATCGACCGCTGATAGTGGCAATTTCATTAAGGATTCAGTAGTGGTATTAATATTCTCATATTTTTTCGGTGAAGTAATGAATTATAAAGCGAAAGGCTCAAAGATTTTCGTATTAGGTCCTGCCCAATCGGGTAAAACCCTTTTTATTGCCGGCTGTTATATGAGAGCTTTAGAAACAGCAAAAGGACCTGTTAAACCAAGCCCGGATCTTTTAGAATTGATCGACCAGATGCACAAAGAAGAAATAATATGGCCAAGGCGTACACAGGAAATCAGTAAATATCAATTTATTTATGATATCGGTGGTTTATTTCCAAAAGAAATGATGTTAAGGACTTTAGATTATCCCGGACCTTTTATAGAAAAAATATATAAATATATGTATATCAAAAAGAGTTCCAAAAAAGGTGAGAACGATAAAAAATATGAAGAAGAAATAAAATACGAGGCAGTTGCAAAAGAAATTACGAAATCAGATAAATTGATATTTATCATAGACGGCTCTAAATATCCAAATTTTGCAGACATGGGAATAACTCAATATGTAAAAATATTAGGTAGATTGCAAGAAAATGGAAGAAATGTTAAACCATATATCGTAGTAACGAAAAGTGACTTCTTTACAAGAGAATATCCAAATTATGAAAATGATTATGAAGGATTTAAACAATTTATAGAAAGCAGGATCTCAAATAGTATATTTATTAAAGAGTTGCTGAATGAAGCATCTGCGTCTATTTATCCTGTTTTCTATTATACAAAAAAAATTAATGGGGAAGGGCATGAGTACTATATACCGTTAAGGGATGAAAATAAAAACGTATATACTTACGGATTTGATAAATTCATGGATGATTTAATTGAATAAAATATGGTCTGGCATCAGGAAGAATATATGGAACTGAAAATATATGAAGATCAAACAGGGTTATTATTTCCGCATCACAAAGAAAAAAATGAAAAGGCGGTAACATTTTTCAACAAAGGTGTCGATCTTTATATAGATAAAAAAGATGAAAGGATAATAATTTATTGTTTCGTACTCGCTCATAAATATTTAGCAAGAGACCAGGGATACTACATAGTTTCAGTTAACTCGGATATAACATATTCAATATTTAATGAATTTAAAAAGAATGCTACCAAATTGCTGCAAGATCTGGAACTACAGCCCCGCCACGGTGATATGGATAATGCGATATTTGATAACCTTGATAAATTCGATTTAAAAGAATACTCTTATTCTGGAACTATCTATAAAGATATCGATATAATTTCAGATATTATTTATAAAGAACCAGACCTGTATTTAGATTATAGAGGCAGTGATATTGCCGGGATTTTAACATTTTGCTACCAGCTATTAAAAACAAAAAATGTGAAAATAGCTGTATCATCAGAAGAAATTAAATTATGTAATATTAATATATTAAGAAATAAAAAACCCGGGAACCTCTGTCTCCTTCCGGTACCACAATCCAGATTTTAGATAATTATAGAAGGATGCAAACAGAAAAAAAAATTAGACATAAAACGAAAAGAAGAAATAGAGCGTGGTAAGAATAAATTAATTGAAGGGTTTGATTTAATAAACGATGGAATAAGAATATTTAAAAATATGGGGCATGATCCAACAGACGTTATCATAGGTGAAATAAGTAAAGTTGCTGGAATAAATATAAATTCTAAAATCGTAGAAAAAGAAAATAATTCAATAGACGATGATGAAAAAAAAGGAACAATAGGTCATATCATTCTTATTGCTATTTTCGGTATAATCATGGTTATATTAGGCATAATTATTGGAATATATCTTATAAAACATTATGGAATAAATGTAGAAAACATAACAATATATAAATAGTTCAATATAAAAATGAATCAGACAGACAATAAAATAAATGAATAACCAGATACATTAATATATGATAAATAAATCCGCCAGAATCATCCTGATACTTTTAATTATATTATCCGGTATTGAAATTAAAATCGCAACCGCTGATAATATACCTGTAGTTTATATATCATATATAAATCCAGACTTAGGATTTTATAAAGTTATTGATATAACGACACGCAATCCAGCCCAATATGTAAGTCGTACATTGACTATTAATCAAGGTGATACTGTTGAATGGGAAAATGATGCTGACAACCAATTTACCATCACGGTAGTTAGTGATCAAAAATTATTTCCGGATGCAAGTCTGGTAGCTATAGGTGACAATTTCAGTTATACCTTCAATCAGGCTGAAGTATATACATTCTATATAAAAGAAAGACATACGGCACGTCAAACTATTATAGTCCTGCCTGTTAATGGCTATAATACGCCTGTACCTACCGCTATTATAACTTCCGCTCCTGTCGCAACTCCTGCTCCTGCTTATAGTCCATCTGCTACTGCCAGTATAGCAAACAACGGATCAAGCAATGAAACTAATGAAAAGGCAAATTCTTTATCCTTTTCATTGACAGGAATAATGAGTATAATAGTTGGTATATCATCAATATTTATAACATATAGAATAGGAAGAGATAAAAAATAAAAAACTCATATCCAATATGAATGGATTGGGATAGCCAGCACTGCTACCATTTCCATCCTTATACTACCGGCGGGTAAAATCCATACCTTGCCTTCCGCTGGATTTAAGCATGTAGAAATCCTATCCTTCTATCAGTGGGGATAAAGTATGCCTGAACAGATAGTTCTAATCACTCTGATTATTGCAATTATCTTTTCAACTGTACATCTTACCGCTCCGAAGTTATACGGATTCTCAGAGCGATATGGTAACGGAGTGGTCTCTTTCTCAGGCGGCATTGCCGCAGCCTATGTGTTCTTCGACCTTCTACCAACAATACAGAAGGCAGGGGAGCATCTCAACTTATTGCTGCGTAATTATCTCGGGCAATTATTTATCTCAGAGGTCGCGATCTTCGGCGTTGCGTTCATGGGCTTTCTCGTGTTCTTCATATCAGAGCATGCGGCAGTACACTCACGCCGCAGGGCTGCTGTAGATACCGGACAGCACATGGATTCAGTCGCAGCCCCAAAAGGAGTATTCGTCATACACTTTAGCATACTTGCCCTCGTAAGCCTGCTGATAGCCTATAATCTCCGCTTTGAAGTCCGGTCAAGCCTGATTGGGGCTCTGCTGTTCTCTATCGCCCTTATTCTTCATTTCTTTGGGACGGATAGAACTATGGAGATACACTACCACAGTATGTTCGAGAAATATGGCAGGTACATACTCAGTATAATGCCTATTACAGGCTGGGCTCTTTCTATCCGCTTCCCGGAAAGGCGATCTGAGGCAGCGGTGCTTCTGGCATTCGTAGCAGGAGCGGTGCTCTTCAATGTTATTAAGGATGAGGTACCTGGAACAGAAAAAGGAGAACCGAAATTCTTCGTGGCAGGTGCGTTGATCTATGCAGCGGTCCTGCTGTTGCTCTTATGAATTTTTTGTATTTTAATTATTGATTTTTTAAATCTTTCTGGTTTTAAACTCCTCTTTCTCAAGATTTTTTACAGTAGGGCTATGGATGACCTCACCATCAAAACCAAAGCGTGAGCCGTGGCAGGGGCAATCCCATGACCTCTCGGCATTGTTCCAGCTAACGATACACCCCATATGCGTACAAACAGGAGAAACTGCATGTATGTTCCCTTTTTCATCTTTGTACACGCCCGCTTCTTTATCATCGATTTCCGCTACCCTGGCTTCACCGGCACCAAGCCGGGTAAGTCTTTCAGGCTTTGAGAGCCTGCCTTTTATCAGTGTTTCGGCGATGTGTACGTTCTGTGTAACCAGTTTCTTCGCCGTTGTCATGGGCTTAAAGCGCCCGGGATCATACAGCTCCTGGTAGGGGTTCGATATGCCGAGGATCATGTCGGATAAAATCATTCCTGCAATCGTGCCGTGGGTCATTCCCCAGCCTTTAAAGGCTGTAGCTACGTAAAGATGCTTGCTGCCTGACAGTCTTCCGATGAAGGGAACCTTATCAAACGAATAGTTATCCTGGGTAGACCAGCGGTAATCTATTGATTCTACCCGGAAACGTGCCCGTGCGTATTGTTCCAGCCGTTTATAGCGTCCTATCGTATTTGCCTCATGCCCGGTAGGGTGGTCTTCTCCACCAACAATGACCAGGGGACCAGCCGGGGTGGAATGGGTGCGGATGTAATGGGACGGTTCCTCACTGCTGTCAAACATCTCTTCCTGGATCTCGTCTGCGACCCGTAAGCCCAGGACATACGAACGATAAGGCTCCATTCGCATGAACAGGAGTCCCTGATTAAGAATAGGATAATGTGTGGCGATAATGATGTTTTTCGCCGTTAAGTAGCCCTTATCGGTTTTGATCCTGCGCGGTTTGCCTCCTTCAACATCAAGTGCGCGTGTATTCTCAAATATGTAGCTGCCTTTGCCAGGGATTAGCTGCGAAAGTGCTAAAAGGTATTTCCTGGGGTGGAACTGCGCCTGGTTCTGATAATGAATAGCGCCGTAAGTCTTAAACGGCACGGGTGCTGCGTCTGCAGAAGATACAGGAAGCCCGAGGCTTTTAGCAGCTTCGTACTCGCTCTTAAGTTTATCAAGTTCCTCCCTGCTTTCTGCGTAAATGTACTCTGATGTTCTTCTAAAATCACAATCGATATTGTTCTTATCCACCAGCCGGGCAATCCTCTCAATTGCTTCCTGGTTCGCGTCAGCGTAAAGCTTTGCATCGTCCCTGCCAAAATGGTCGATGAGGTGGCGGTAGATAAGATTGTGGGCTGAAGAGATGTGGGCTGTCGTATGACCCGTGACCCCTTTTACGATCCTCTTTGCCTCAACAACTGCAACTGTCAGACCCGCTTCTTTTAGAAATACAGCCGAAGTTATCCCCGCTATCCCTCCCCCCAAAACTGCTACATCAACAGAGATATTTTCCTGTAACGAAGGAAAACCAGTATCATGAGTAGTTGCTATCCATAACGATTCTGCTTTACCAGCCAGTTCATGTTGTATATCCCCTGTCATCTTCGTTCCCCCCTTAATTTTAACTCTTTCTTTTATTCACACTCGCTGTTATCATACTCACAAGCCATATCATACCTCAATTAACAAATCCGGTAAACCTCACTTCTGCCCGCACGATCGAATTGGAGGCAGCCAGCGCCTCAATACATGCTGTAAGGCTTGCCTCAAAAGACCATTCCCAGAATTGTACCCCGCTCGTGCCAGATAAATTTCTCCAGTATAATTATCTGTGGTATTGTCTATAAAAGGGTTATGGTGGCATCACTGGTTATCCTGAGAGGTACTATATAAATAGTATCAGCACCGAGGTGGAGAAACATGACCCACTACCTCGGCGAGTTATTATTATACTGGTGCCGGTCCTGCAACCTCCCCGTGCTCGGGAAAACCTGCGCCTGCGGAGCCGGCACGAAGAAAATCGACATAACCCCGCCGGGCGATGTGAGACCTGCTTTCCGGTACGATATCGACCTTATTAACAGGACGACTGAGAAGCAGTTTGGGCTTAAGATCATTCCCGAAGGCGGGCTCGTAGTGCTGAACAAGGCGCCGTATGAGGACAGGATGGACGAGGTTATATTTGACGGCGCAGTCATGGGTTCGCTGCGCTTTGAACTTGAGCGTATGGACTGGGTATTCATTCCGCGGCTTGAGGGAGCAAGGCGCCTGGTCGGCGGGAGAAAATGGGTAGTTGTTGATAAAGGGGCGATCGATTTTATTATAAAAGGTGCCTCGGTGCTCGCCCCCGGGGTTAATGAAGCGGAAGCGAGCATAGTCGAAGATGACGAGGTCATCGTCCTGACACCGCAAGGAGAAATCATAGCCACAGGCAGGGCGCGGATGAACGCGGAACGGATGCTCACGCATGAAAAAGGCATGGCTGTAAAGACGCGCTGGAATGGCAAGCCGCAGCTTATTGAGCAAACAAATGCCGGAGTGAAAAGAACGTGGGATGATGCTGTAATCGCAAATATGCAAATATTGAAAAAGCTGGAGGAAAAAGCACATAGATTCATAAGAAACGTCGTAGAGACAACAGGCAAGCCCGTGACCATATCCTACTCCGGAGGTAAAGACAGTCTTGCTACCCTGCTTCTTGTCCGCGATGCTGCGGCGGGGTTCGATATCCTGTTTGCCGACACCGGTCTTGAATTCCAGGAGACGCTGGATAATGTAAAACAAGTTGCAGAAGAGCTTGGTTTGCCCTTGAAGTCCCATTCTTCGGGTGATTCGTTCTGGCAGTCCATAGACAATTTCGGGCCGCCCACCGTGGAAGCAAGGTGGTGCTGCAAGGTCTGCAAGCTCGGTGCTATAACCCGGCTTATCGAAGGCAGCTACGAAGACGGCTGTCTCACATTCATAGGGCAGCGAAAATACGAAAGCGAGATAAGGGCTAACAGCGAACACATATGGAGGAACCCCTGGGTGGGTAACCAGATAGGAGCAACCCCAATCCAGAACTGGACCGCCCTGCATGTGTGGCTTTATCTTTTCTGGAAAAAAGCAAGATATAATCCCCTTTATGAGGAGGGTTTTGACAGGATAGGCTGCTGGCTTTGTCCCTCGGCAAGCATGGCTGACTTTTCGCGACTGAAAGAGATACACCCGGAGCTAAATGAAAAGCTTGAGAAATA
Source organism: Candidatus Methanoperedens nitratireducens (assembly GCF_900196725.1). GTDB lineage: Archaea > Halobacteriota > Methanosarcinia > Methanosarcinales > Methanoperedenaceae > Methanoperedens > Methanoperedens nitroreducens_A. The sequence continues at coordinate 12,603 of NZ_FZMP01000039.1, forward strand.
CCTCCTGGGATACGCTTCCCGCAGCGGATTACCTGAACAATGGGTAACATATGGTTTCTGGCGCTGGCAGGTGCTTCCGAAATCTATCAGGATGCTTGCTGAAAAGATGGGTATCGATATCGCCCCGAAATATGCTAAAAAGCCGGTCAATTTCACCATGACTGCCGGGTACAGACCGTGCAAAACAGGAGGAGTAACAGCAGAAGGAAGCTTTGGTGCTCCGCTTGCCCTCTCCCTGATCGAAGATACGGGTTTTATGGGTGTAATAGGCAGCACAAATTCTATTGATGGCGTTATCCTGGCTCAACGCGGGGAGGAGACCGTGCATGTTTATGCAAGCGGGACAGTAGTCGCAAGGGGCGGGGATGAGGAAAATGCCAGGAAATTGATCGAGCTTGCAGAAAAGACCATCCGGCGCGCTCTTTCATGCACAGGATGCGGGGTATGCGTGGGACAGTGTGCATCACATGCGATCAGTGTTAATGGTACGGCAAGGGTTAATCAAAAGTGCACACGTTGCGGAAAATGCACCCGGGCATGTCCTGTGGTGAAGTTTGGGTAGACACTCAATCTTAAAGGTTTTGAGCGTACCAAGTTTCGGGTTGTTATATTTGCCGGGGGCTTTGCTTCTTGTCGCACCAGCTCTAATCATTTGGCTGTATGGTTATGTGAAAGAAAGGCATATTTCATGAAACCTCCTGCTGAAAATTCACCAGAGCCTTTGAAGTATCTCTATGTACATTTTGGACACTCAGGGACTTCCGTTAAGCCGTATGAGGTTCTCTCTGCCTCGTCTGATTTTTACAATTTTTCCGTCTTTATGCATACGACTCAAAACAACGCTTATCGCAGATTTAGAAAGACCGGCTGCGTTAACGATATCCGATTGAAATGCTGCCCCGCCAGCATCAGAAAGCAATTTTTCGATTTCGTTTTCATAGCCATCAATCCCTGCAAGGAATGCAGGCAAAAACACAACTTCACGGTTCACTTCACATTCACGTTTCAATGCAGTATTTCTTGGTTGAGGGTTAGTTGCGAGTTCGATTATGAGATTGTTCGCATAACTAACCACATTTAGTGCATCTCTGGATAGTTTTTCTACCATTTGTGATAAATTTCTTAATCTGTCAGATAAGGGCTCTATTGATTCTAAACATTGCTCCATTTAACTCACCTCGAAAGCCATACAATGTTATGTATTATAATAGTTTCGTAGGGAAAAAATATAAAGAGTTAGAAATTATTCGTCAATGGCACTGGATTCTAACTTATCTTCATAATTGAAAGCCAGGAACATCAATTTTTTTGAGTAAAATCCAGCCGCAAGATAAGGATATGCGTTTATAGTCCTATATGTTAAAAAAGCCTAAAGTTTCTCAATAAACGCCTTAATCCGGGCAAGCGCCTCTGTTAACTCCTCATACGACGTTGCGTAAGAACACCGCAGGTACCCTTCGCCGCAGTCCCCGAACACGCTCCCGGGCACGACAGCCACTTTCTGCTCTTTCAGGAGCCTGCCTGCAAATTCTTCAGAGGTCAGTCCCGTGCTTCTGATGCTCGGGAAAGCATAGAATGCACCCTCTGGCTCGAAACAGTCAAGACCCATTTTATTAAGACCGCTCACAACAAGGCGTCGCCTGCGGTCATACTCCCTGACCATCTTCTGCATCTCGCCGTCACCATTCTTTAATGCCTCTATCGCGCCCATCTGGGCTGTGATGGGTGCGCAGAGCATGGAATACTGGTGTATCTTTGTCATCGCGCCGATTAGCTCCTCACTTCCCGCAGCATAGCCCAGGCGCAGCCCTGTCATGGCATGCGATTTGGAGAAGCCGTTCAATACAATGGTCATGTCCTTCATTCCTGGAAGCGATGAGAAGCAGGTGTGAGCGCCGTTATACGTTAATTTACAGTACACTTCATCCGAGATCACCACAAGGTCGTTCTCATTGACCACATCCGCAATCTCCTCAAGGTCGCTTTTTCTCATGACCGCTCCTGTGGGGTTATTGGGATAGCTCAGGACAAGCGCTTTAGTCTTATTTGTGATGCTTTTCTCAATCTGCCCGGCTGTCACCCTGAACGCGTTCTCCTGGTCCGTGGATACAGGAACAGGTTCCCCGCCTGCTAAATATACGCTGGGCTTGTATGAGACATAGCACGGCTCGGGAACTATTACCTCATCTCCCGGGTTTATTATTGCCCTGAATGCGATGTCTGCGGCTTCGCTGACGCCCGTGGTAACAAGTATCTCGTTCCCGGGATTATAATCGACATTGTAATCTTTTCTGAAGCATTTTGAGATCAATTCCCTCAATTCAAGAAGACCGAAATTTGATGTGTATGAAGTGTGCCCTTTTTCAAGCGAATATATGCATGCTTCCCGGATATGCCACGGAGTAACGAAATCAGGCTCCCCGACCCCGAGTGATATTACGTCGTCCATTTCCTGGACAAGATCAAAGAATTTCCTTATACCGGATGGAGGGATACTCTTTACCCTTGCTGCCACGAATTTTCCGGGCGTGCAATCACGGGGATATAGCAAGGCGTTCGGAACGTTCTTTCTCAAATAAAACATCTCCGTCTTCTTTGTATGTTCTCAGCACGAAATGCGTGACCGTACCCTGCACCTGTTCAAGCGTGGCTATCTTTTCAGCCACAAAAAAAGCCACATCTTTCATGGACTTCCCGCGCACAGTGAGAGAGAGATCGTGGTCGCCTGAAATAAGCCTGACCGATCTTACTTCGGGGAACTTGGCGATACGCTCGGCGATGGCGTCGTATCCTGTCCTTTCGCGCAGGGCGACCTTTAGCTCGATGATGGCATATACGTATTCCTCGCCGGCTTTTTCCCAGTCGATAACGGTCTTGTATTTCCGTATGATACCTTCTTTCTCCATCTCTTTTATCTTTGAGGCTGCCTGTGCTTCCGTGATTCCAACCATTGTTGCGATCTCTTTGGGTGCGATTCTCGGATTGCTCTCCAGTATCTCGAGTATTTCTTTCATGGTCATGCCTCGGCGCTCTTTATGCTGTAAGGGTTAATAGGCTTTACCTATATAAAAATCAATGGTTTTTTATAATTTCTTTGTGATAGGTATATAAAGGTTTAGGAGCAAATAAAACTATGTATACAAAAGATTTGGAGAGAGACGGGCGGATAATAGAATGGTTCATTAATAAGCCTCTGTCTAAAAGCACGAAGGAATTTTAGTGAGCCTCAGGCAAAAATCACAGAACCGC